>JBCCJB010000042.1:0-16659 GCA_039028015.1 Planctomycetota bacterium | reverse complement strand
TTTGATCATCCCATTCCAGATCGGCACTCTGCGTGTACTGGATGATCGCTCGCGAGTCGTCCCAATCGATTCCGCCGCGTAGGACGCCCAACGCAAGTGCCCGATACATGGCCCCGGTGTCTAAGAATTCATAATCCAGTTCGTTGGCGACGCGATGGGCAATGCTGCTTTTGCCGGCGCCGGCGGGTCCGTCGATGGTGACGATCATGGACTGGCTATGTTCGGACATGAAAAAGATTCATTTCTCGTCGAGGCAAGCTTCATTAATGGTGGCGCGAACTTGTCGCATTGCTGCATCAATGGTTGGGTGTTGGGCATCGTTGTCGCTTCGGTGACCATAACGAATTTGATAGAACGTTTGGGTCAGTCGATCGAGAGGTTGTTGTAGTGGTTGTTGTCCTGGAAGCGATATCACGTTATCGACGTAGTGCCGTGCTGTTTGGCCCGGTCGCCGCTCCGGCGCAACACGTTGTAATAGTTTCATCACGTCAGCATAAAATGGAACCGTGGGCACATCCGCCGATGCCGATTTGTCGTGACCAAAACGGCGTCGCCACCATTTGGGTAGCTTCAATCGCATGATTGCCAGTAAGGCAAACGTGCACGCAATGGCGCCAAACGCGGCCGCGGGCGAGAACAAACGACCACCACCAATGCCGCTCACCTCGCCGGCGTTGATTCGAATCGCGAGCTCTTTCACGCGATCGATCCAACCACGATACGACTGGGTCATGGGTGACAGACCTGAATTGGTCAGCAGCGCGTTGCGTTGCCGCTTTGGATCCATTTCGACCACATAGTCGTCCCACAGACTTTGAGCCATATCCAAAACTTGGCTGGCCGACGCTGATGATGGCACGCCTCCGCCACCCGGTGTGGGATCCAAACGGAGCCAATAATGCGAGGCGTTTTGCTGGCCGTCGGGTAGCTCTCCCGCGGGTATGTCGGAGGCATTAAAGAGTGCTTCGACCCAAGCGTGAGCGTGACTTTGTCGAATCAAAAAGTACTCCCCCAACTCACTGAACTCGTCCGAGTGATAGCCCACCACGATGCGAGCTGGAATCCCCTGGCTGCGAAGCATCATCACCAATGCCGACGCAAAATATTGGCAGTGACCGCGTCGATCGACCAGCAAGAACTGCTCGATGGGGTCCAATTCCATTTGAACGGATTGAGAAAGATCCAGCGTGTACTGGTAGCGACTGCTCCCGCGGAGGCGAAACTGCATTGCTCGGGCGATTTCAATCGGATCGCGTTTCTGAGACGGCAGTTCCGCAATGACTTCATTTGCTAGACGTCGCGCGGTTGGGATTCTTGACTTCGGATAGTCCAAGATCGTATCGAGATAATCCAAATCATCGGCCGTCATCATGTTGAAGCCGATGTCATCTTGATTCGCAATCGCACTAAATCGCTGAGCAAGTTTTCGATTCAAACGTGACGTCTTTGGTCGTAAGACCTGTCGCGTTTCCGAATCGAATCGTATCCACGGGGTCTGCTCGCCCTGATCGAAACCCGTCGTCCCAAAGGCATATTCAATCGCGGCATGCCGCTGCAGCATTCTAGGTTGTGTTGTCTTGTTGCGCTGCAACGTCCAGCGACCACGCATGTACCGGACGGGTTGGCTGCCCTGTATCCAATAGAAAGGTGCCGTGCAAAAAAGGGATGCCGTTCGAGCTGGCTCCATTTCAACATGAACGTGAATTGGGTCGGGAAGATTTTCCTTAAACGACGGTGGTTGCACGTCGCGGTCGGGTAAACGATCGATCAATCGGGTGCCACCGCGAACGTTGGCTTGCCATGTTCCCAAAGGCTGTTGTCGACTGTCTGTGGCTTCATAGCGTTCCAGCACGCGGCCACGAAGATAAATGCCACTTTCAATCGGATAGTTCTTGCGAGTGTCCGCGTTCTCAAACGAAACCCGCATCACACGCTGGCTGTTTTGGAGCATCTGTCCAATTTGACCAATCTGGAGCGTGTCACTGAAACCAACCGTCGTGTTGGCTCGCTTGCCACCTCGACTGGCCTCAGTTCGTCGAGGCAAACCAAAGAAAAATAACACGGACAAACTTGCGATTGCCGGAAAAACGACTACGGCCGCAATCCACGGCATGGCCAATCCCGCCCGTGTCAGGGAATCGATGCTGGCCGGGTGCGCCGTGGAAGTCGACTCGCGTGAGCCATCGGAGGATGGCTTTCGAAAAAAGTGCACTGTCGGGTTGTTGGCCTTGGTTGTTTCGACGGTGCAATCAGCTGCCAATAGACTCAGAGCAATTCCAAGTGTGATTGTCAGCGGGAACATCCAGATCGCGTAGTTAAAAGCATCGTTAAATACGGCCGCAACGACGCAATTTAAAATGGCAAAGACAATAAGTTGTTCAAAAAGACGCTGTGTTTTTCCCTGCAGCATCAGGATTGCTTGCGCGAATACGAGCAGCTCCGCTACGGCGATCATTCGCGTGTTGGTGTCGTCGCCGTCCTGAATAAAGTTGCTGACGCAGTACACCGCTGCCACGGTCATCGCTGCGTACGCCACCACGGCGGGCAGCTCAAACAGCTTCAGCCAATCGACGCACAGCATTCCAATCACGCTGATGAAGACCACGACATAGGGCACGCCACCGACGTCTTGACCCGTGGACGTTACCATGACGCCAAAAATGGTTGTCAAACCAAACGCAAACTTGGTCCGCAAACGCAGTGGCGAATCAGGCGTCGGCAAGTCGTAAGCATCCGCTGACGCCAACGATGTGGAAGAGCTTGAAATCGATTGAGTGACGCTCATGCCACTAACTTATCGAAATCATCCGAGGCAATCCAAGCGTTGGCATCACGACTGGTCACATCGATCCAGGTTACCGAGCTGCGGCGTTGCCACTGTCGCAAAAGTGATTCGCCCGAGTCCGCCAGCGCAGCGGTCATGCTTCGCGGACTGATCACGACAAGATCAGGTCGGTGACGAGCCAATTCGAGCGACCGCTCCAACGCCGCATTGAGATCGGGCTGAGCGGTTGGCTGCGACTTGGCGAGCATTTTCAACGTGCGACGCAGGCCCTCTTGCGAGCTTCCTGCCGCCACGGCTCCCGTTTGGGTGCCCGCGATGGCCACCACGGATAATGCGGCCATTCCGCCGACCAACTCAACGGCAAGTGTGGCGGCCAGACTGATTGCGGTTTCGACAGGATCGTCGATGGACGACATTCGTTTGTCTGTTCGTTCCGCGATGACGGGTGTGCTTTCCAATTCATTCGAATCACAATCACGCTTGTCAGACGGATTCGACACCGGCGTAAGCCACGTTGATTCATAGGCATCGACTAGTAGCACCAAATCGAAACGACGTTGCTGCTCGAATTGACGCACGGCAGGTTGTCCCAAGCGAGCAGTCGTTCGCCAGTGGATGTGTTTTCGGCTGTCGCCGCGGCGATACTCGCGGAGTCCAAAAAACACGTCGTCGGCGATGCCTTGTCGCTGTGCTTTGGCGGCAACACTACCTAATCGGGTCGGCAGGCGGCTTCGCCACGAGCGTTGGAGCGTCAAGAGCCGAGGATAGATGTCGACCACAGTCGCTTGCGAGGTTTGGTCGCGTGACGCTGTTGATAAGGCGAAAGGTGCCAAAGACGACGTCCGCCAAGGTCCGATTCGTATTTGCCCTCGGCGATCAATCGTTAGATCAATGAATGTGGTCGTCATCTGACGCGGGGCGACGTAGCCGACACCAGACCGCAGCAAGCTCGGAACCTTGTTTTGCGTCGATCGTTGAAGACTTGCAAACCATGACACCAACAAGTGCCAGAGACGCTTGGCTTGAACGGCTTTGCTCACGGGAGATTGACGGGGATTATCCGTTGAAGTTTGCGTTATCTGAGCAGTGGTCGATTCGGGCCGAGTTGATGTGTGGAGCATCTCCCAGCGATCTTCAATTCGTAATAGCCATAGCGGACGAAAACGATGCTGGTTTTGCACTTGATAGCGAATCCGCGCGGGTCGGCCCGCGAATACTTCACTGGGCATGCGCCGTTCGATGCTGGCAAAGTCAATCATCGCGCGGCTGATTCGCCACTGCATCAGCAAGACGCCAAAAATGATTGATGCCACCACAATCAATAGGTTCAGACCATTCAACGCTCCGCCAATCACGCCAAAGATTCCGATCAACATGACCTGCCAACCCAACCGGGTGAGTCGGTGCTTTGTTGGTCGTCGAACGGCGGCCGTAACGGTTTCCACTAAACGGGAACCTGAATGGGAATCAAAAGATCTTCAATCTGTTGCTCGACAACCTGGCGCGAGCCGCCTTGAAAAACACCTTCAGGCAAAACCCGATGGGCGAGCGCCGGAACCGCCATCTCCTGCAGGTCATCGGGGGTGACATAGTCACGACCTCGAACCAAGGCTAACGCTTGGCAGCCTCGATAGTACGAGAGCGCCGCTCGCGTGCTGACACCCACTTGAAAACCATCATGGTCGCGCGTTGCATGCACGATCTCGAGCAAATAATTGGCCAACGAATCATCCACACGCACGTCACCCACTTTCGCCTGCGCTGCCAAGATCGCGTCGGTGTGCACGACTTGATTGAGGTCGTCGACGGGTTCCCCTTGCTGATGCGATGATAAGACAGTTCGTTCGATCGATCGCGCTGGATAACCAATTGAGGTTCGCAGCAGAAAACGATCGAGCTGGCTTTCGGGCAACGAGTAGGTGCCCTCGTATTCAAACGGGTTCTGTGTCGCGATCACCATAAACGGCTTGGGCAATTCATGGGTGACACCATCAATGGAAACCTGCCCTTCGCTCATCGCTTCCAGCAGTGCCGCTTGCGTTCGCGGCGGGGCGCGATTGATTTCGTCGGCCAGCACGATGTTGGCAAAAATGGGACCCGGAGAAAACTCGAATGTCCCAGTGTCATTGCGATAGATCATGCTGCCGGTGATATCGCTTGGCAACAGATCCGGTGTGAACTGCAGTCGCGAGAATTCGGCGTGAATGCTTTTCGCAATGGCTTTTGCCGCTAGCGTTTTGCCAACGCCCGGCACGTCTTCCAGCAACACGTGTTCCCCGGCCAAAAGACCAACAATGAGTTGGTCGATCAAAACCGGTTTGCCCAGAACCACCTGGGAAATGTTCTCCCGCAATGTTTGGCAAAGCTGGGTGGCATCCTGAAAAGACATTGGGTTTCCGTGGCGTTCTCGATCAGCGTCAGCACGTTGTGCCAACATGCTACCGCTGCCACGCGGCACCCACCATCCGTTGAGGTGCTCAGGTTTGCCTCAATCGATCGTCAACCGCATCAAAAGAATCGATTGATTTGCAGCAGGAATTCGCTGTCAAATGCCTCGTCGGTGCCATCTCGCAGCGGGAAGCCGCCCCCAACGCGGATGTTGGTCATGCCAGTTTGGATCGCGAATCCAAACGTCGCATTCAGAATGTCAAAGTTAGCACCTCGTGCCAGCAGGGTGTCGGCAGCCAAGGCTCCAGCTCCCGTTCCACCGGTGAACTCGACAAAGTCGCCATCGTTGAGCGACGACGAGTAATGCAATTCGGCCAATGCAGCCACACCGTTGATACATGCGGATCGACAGGTGTTGGTATAGAGCCAGGCACCACCGCTCAAGCTCGCATACAAAAAGTTTTGTTCGTTGAATCGACCTGCTAGCGACCCGTCATTGTTGACCACGCGATCACCCACGGTGACGAATTCAGTTTGCAAGACGCCCTGCAAGAAAAACGGGCTGTCATCTTGTGCCAAGAAACCGAGGTAAGGACCGATGTAAACGGCGTCGTTCTCAATTGTGACCTCACCTTCGATCTCGGTGTCCTCCGCCGTGGGCAACGCCATCAGTAAACCACCGCCAATCTGAAGACGATCGGTTTGATAAAGCAAGGATTTCAAACCAATCATCAAGTTGCCAAATGTGGCACCCTCTTGAGGTCCATTGGCCGCGTCGGTTTGTGTCGCGTCATAGCCATCATTGACCATGATGCGGAACTCGACCGAGAACATTTCATCAGCGAAGGTCTTTTCGCCACCAAAGTGATAGCGACTCAGGTCCACGCTGTTGACCGTGTCAAATCCACCCGCGTCGTCGAAATAGTTGTAAGAAAAGAACACTCGGTCCTGCGGAAGCGGGCTGATGTTTTCCGTGTATTTGAATCGTCGATTACTGATGGCCGGGTTGGACAGCGGCGGGTAACCAATGATGGCAAAGCCGCCAAAACCAGCACCAAAGAAATCGCCCAGCATGTTCGGCGCGTTGAGTTGTCCTGAGTTCGCCGATGAGGCTGCCACCGTGCTTGCGGTCGCGCCGGCGGCAAAGGCGGAGGCAGTCGGGAAATCGTCTGATTGTGCGACGGGTTCAGCGGGCGCATCGTCGTCGGTGTCATCAGCATCCGTTTCGGACGCCTCCGCGGATGACTCCTCGGGCGGTGACGATGGCGTCAGGTAGTACTCACCGACTGGTGGACAAATCGGCGTGATCGGCGGAGTCGGTTCGCAGCAATCCTGAACAACGGTGCTGACCAGATTGGCATCGGTGGCGTTGACTGTATCAGTGGCGGCATGGGTAAAGCTGAAGCCGCAAATGAGCGCGATCAGGACGCGGCGGCGATTTCGGGAGGTTGTCATCACGATCCATCGGTTTGGTGGGGGGAGTGGCATCCATGCTCAGCTGATTGAGCGTCAACGTTAGGATCGACCCGCCGATTTCTGTTTCTTGGATGTCAAGCTGCGGCGACTTCTTTTTTGTGGAATTGAGTGCGACTGAATTGCTCTGTAACGATTAGACGCCTCTGAGGATTCGGTATTGGTGGTTAGGTTGAGTCATTGGATTAATGCTGAATTTCAGTTTGGTTTCGAAAGTGACTCGTGTGCTTCTCGCTCGATGAGATCCGTTCATGACACAAGCATCATCAATGCCGCCTTCAGACGCCGGTGAGGATTCGCAACCGCGAGCCAGCGATCCTGGCGGTAAGTTCATCAAGCATCCCCTGCGATGGGCTTTGGCCGGGTTCGTGGTGGGAACGCTCGCAATTGCGATGATTCAATTCAACGCGTCGGTGACGGATTATCAGATGGCATTCTTGCGTTCGTCTGTTATGGGTTGTCTGACGTTGCTTTGGGTTGGGGCGTTCACCCAACTCGCTCTTCGGCGCTCCGGTCGACGATGGTGGTTGCCCATCGGTGCCGTGGTTGGAGCCATAACTGCCGGATCGCTCATCCAGATCGAAACGCTTTCCGGCGAAATGATACCCCAGTGGCGTTGGCGATTTTCATCGGTCACGACACCGTCGCTACAAACACTAGACGACGCCGCGCTCACGCGACTTGATTCTGTCGGTGATCAATCCATCGAACGTCAACCAGCCAGCGATGGTCAGTTCGAAGCTATAGCCTCAGTCGATAAGCAAATAGGTTGGTCCGGGTTTTTGGGCAACCAGCGAGATGGCGTCGTTGCGAAGCGCTTGTTCAAAGTGCCAACGTCGAAAGATCAGATCGAAACACGTTGGAATATCGGCATCGGTGAAGGTTGGAGCAGCTTCGCAGTTGCACAGCAGCTAGCCGTGACTTTGGAGCAACGCGGTGATGAAGAGTGCGTGACAGCGTACCGCTTGGCAGATGGTCAGCTGGTTTGGACGTATTGTTATCCCGCGTTGCATTTTCATGCGTTGGGTCAGGGAGGCCCGCGTTCGACGCCCGCAATCGCCAACGATCGTGTGTGGACTCAAGGTGCCACTGGCCGCGTTTGCTGTTTGGCATTGTCGACCGGCGAGTTGATCTGGAGCGTGGACTTGCTTGAGTTGGTTGGTTGGACCCAAACCGCTTCCGAAGATGCCATCACGTGGGGCCGCTCCGGATCGCCCTTGTTGATCGATGGCCTCTGTGTTTTGCCACTGGGTGGACCTTTCGATGCCAAGGAAAGTGGGCGATCGTTGGTGGCGTTGGACGCATTAACGGGCGAAGTCCGCTGGCGTGCTGGACCGGATCAGATCAGCTATGCCTCGCCCCAGTCCATGTCGCTTGATGGTGTTGATCAGATCGTTGCCGTCAATGAAGAAACCATTACCGGCCACGATCCCGTTGACGGTGCCATTCTGTGGACGTTTGATTGGCCGGGCAGTTCCACCGGTGGTCCCAACTGCGCGACGGCAGTCGCTGCGGGACCGGATCAGTTCTTGATTGGCAAGGGTTATGGTGGCGGCAGCGCGCTGGTGCGGGTCACACGAGACGATGGCGATTGGTCGGCGACCGCACGGTGGGATTCCAATCGAATGCTGAAAACCAAATTTAATCATGCGGTTGTCCGCGATGGCGTCGCCTACGGTATCAGCAATGGGGCATTGCAAGCCGTCGAACTAGAGTCACAGACAATCGCGTGGCAGCAATCCCGCCGTGACCGTTGTGGTCAGGGTCAAGTGATTTTGGCGGAGGATCGATTGATCGTTCAAACCGAACCCGGTGAAATCTTGATTGTTGACGCCAATCCGGAAGCGTATCAACTGCGTTTTCGCATCGATGCGCTGCAGCATAAGACTTGGAACATTCCGACGTTGGTCGGTGCCACGCTCTTGGTGCGCAATGCACGACAGGCAATCGCGTTTGATTTACCATTGGCCAATTCGAACGGATTGGATTGATCGCCGCGCGACGGCAACAGACTGACGGAATCGTGTGGGGTCACGGTGGGGCGTCGTTGCTGCGCGGCTATTTGTCATGAACTAGACTGACGCTCCCTCCCAACGCCGTCGTTCGGCGTTGTCCCATCAACCCACATCATTGGAAATGACATGTTGATTTGTTCGCGTTGGATCTTGCATCGATCGCTGCCAGTTTTTTCAGGACTTCTGATCGCTATGTTGCCGTCGATCGTTAAGGGCGAGCTGATGATGTCGTCGATCTTTGGCGATTCAATGGTCTTGCAACGCGATCATCCCATTCATGTTTGGGGTTGGACTGAACCCCAGACCACAGTCACCGTGACGTTGGCCGATCGAAGAGCAACGGGTCAATCGGACCAAGATGGCCGATTTGACGTTAGCTTACCGGCGATGCGAGCCGGTGGCCCTTTCGAAATGACTGTGGAAGCGGGTGAGAGTCGAACCTTCACCGATGTGCTTATTGGTGAAGTGTGGATCTGTTCCGGGCAATCCAACATGCAATGGTCGGTGGGTCAATCCGATGATGGTGATCTGGAACAGCTCGCCGCGAAGTATCCCCAAATGCGAATCATCAGTGTTCCGCAGGTTGGCACGCAAGAGCCGCAACGCGACTTCGACGGTCAGTGGCAATCAGTTACACCGGAGAGCGTGCCCAGTTTTTCAGCGGTCGGTTATTTCTTCGGTCGACAACTTCACCAAACGCTTGACGTGCCCGTTGGCTTGATCGACAACGCATGGGGTGGTTCGGCTGCCGAGGCTTGGACGCCCCGTGATGTCTTGGCCTCCAACGAAGCCACGGCCAGCTTGATCCCGCAATGGGAACAAAGAATGGCAAACTATGACTTTGCGTCTCAATTGGCCGACTGGGAAGCAAAACGAGCTGCATGGGTCGCGGAGGGCAAGAAAGGCCGATTACCACGACGACCGCGCGATCAAGCCACCGGAAACCAGCGACCGGCCAATATTTTCAACGGCGTGTTGCTGCCCACGATCGGGTACACCATCCGCGGTGTGATTTGGTACCAAGGCGAGTCGAATTCGAGCCGCGCGTATCAGTATCGCGAATTGTTCCCTCTGATGATCCAGACGTGGCGGCAACTGTGGGACCAGGGTGATTTTCCGTTCTATTGGGTGAATCTCGCGGATTTCATGGAAGAGGTCGAAACTCCTGGTGACAGTTCGTGGGCCGAATTGCGTGAGGCTCAAACGATGACTCAGGATCGACTTCCCAACACTGGCGAGGCGGTCATTATCGACGTGGGCGAAGGTCGTGACATTCATCCGCGTGACAAAGATACGGTTGGCAAACGTCTGGCTCGACTGGCCCTTCACGATGTCTATGGGCAATCAATTGCAGCTCGCAGCCCCCGATTTCGCGAGATGACAGTCGACGGTGCGTCGATCGTGCTGACGTTCGATCATGTCGGCGAGGGGCTGTATAGCTTTGATGTGACGACGCCGATCGGGTTTACGATTGCGGGCAATGACAAGTCCTTTGTTGACGCTGAGGCGAAGATCATCGGAAAGGATCAGATTCGCGTGTCGGCTTCTGAAATCGAAAACCCGGTTGCTGTGCGATACGGTTGGGCCAACAACCCGGTCGTTAATGTGGAATCCCGCGGCGGTCTGCCACTAACGCCGTTTCGCACCGATGATTGGAAGGGTGTCACCCAGCCCTGACGACAATTTTGAATTGTCTGAAACACTCCGATCACGCCGCGCCGGGCAAACAAAGCCCGGCGTTTTGCATTTTGAGGGTCACCTCTTTCGGACTTGTGGTGTGGCGTGATCGATTGGTACGACCCATTGCGATGGCAGTAAGATCTGCATTTTGACTCCACTACGAACCGCCCATGAACGAGTCCGAGCCAACCCGCGCCCGATATCGGTTTGATCGATTCGCGCGTCCTGCATGGGTGGTTCATTGCATTGTCGTATCGGCTTGTTCGCGTCGACTGCCGTGCCTATTGATCGTAGGTGTGTTGCTGGTGGGTTGGTCGCCTCAAGCGATGGCACAAATGGGAGGAATGGGCGGCGGTGGCATGGGAGGAATGGGTGGCCCAGGTGGGGCTCAAGCGCCAGCTGCCGTTGAAAAAGCAAAGTTCCGCGACCACATCCACGCTCGTGAGGGCATGATGCTGCGTCGTGAACGTGGCGATGCGATTGTTGCCAGCGTGCGGGTTCGCGGCAATCGAACCGTGCCAACCAACGAGATCGCTGCGGAGTTGCAGACCCGAAAAGGACGCTTTTACGACTCCGAGACCGTTTTGGCGGACGTGCGACGTCTCAACAATATGGGCTCGTTTGATCATGTGACGTTTGATGTGACTGAGCAGCCCGCTGGCGTTAAGGATCCCGCGACGGGTGTCGTCCGAGATGTGAAATCGATGATCGTGACGTACACCGTGCACGAACGTCCGATGGTCACTCGCGTTGTGTTTCACGGAGCTCGCGCGCTTAACTTTCGCGAGTTGTCCGGGCGTGTTGGTGTGGCCAAAGGCGATCCTCTGAGCGAGTTTGCGATTGAATCAGGACGTCGGCGATTGTTGGATTACTACCGAGAAGAAGGCTTCAACCAGGTCGCCATCGATTTCTCGATCGGCCTGCCTGCGATCAACGATGAGCCCGCCGATCCCGGAGCGGTCATCTTTCGAATCAATGAGGGTCCAAAGGAACGGATCGCTTCAATTCGTATCGAAGGAGGCACGATTGTTACCGAATCGCGCCTCAAAAAGATCATTCAAAGCCGGGGCCCGATGGTGGGTGTGCTGAACTATTTGGGGAACACGGCTGATCTGCAGAAGATCGATCAGGATGTCAACGTGTTGTCATCCTATTACCACAACCTTGGGTTCTTGACCGCCACCGTTGGTCGCCGGATTGAATACGACGAGTCCGGTAAGTGGATGGCCATCACTTTCGTTGTCAATGAAGGACCTCGATTTCAGATCGGCGACGTCCAAATCATCGGCAACACGTTTGTGACGGAAGCGTCGTTGCGAAAGCGGTTGGAGCTCGATGCTGGCGACATGTTCGACGGCACGCTGATGCGACGTGATATCGGCGAGATCGTGTACGGCTATGGCGAACTCGGATTCATTTATGCCGAGGTCAAACCAAAGACAATCATGCGGGATGAGAATGGTGTCGTTGACGTGGTGTATGAAATCACCGAAGGCGATCGCTGGAAGATCGGTCAGATTACCGTCAATATCGCGGGTGAACCGCATCTGATGCGGGAAACAACGATGCTGAACTTGATTGACATGCGAGAAGGTGACTGGATCGATCGTCGCACCTTGGAGTTATCACGGCGGCGAATTGAACGAAGTCAGCTATTAGAAACCAATCCGATGATCGCCGAGGCCCCGGATATCAAGGTCGTTCCCAGGGAGGACCGGTATTAATGATTCGTATGTCATTAACTCAGCTCGGTCGGATACGTCGTCCTGCAATGGAGCTGACTGCCGTGGCGGCTCTTTTTTTGACTGCCGCGCAGTCGTGGGCACAGGCACCATCGGCTTATTCAGTGGCACCAGCGCCGCAAACACCGTCGGTGTACACAACGCCGCCGAACCCATATCCGCAACCGCCAATTTATAACGCTCCGCAGGCGGTTGATCCGGGATTGGGTCAGCCTGGATTCTTATCGCCCAGTCTCGCACCGCCAGTCGTATATCCCGATGAGCGCGTTGCCGATCTGATCGTTGAAGGTTTCCCGGCTCGGACCGGTCGGTTGATGTTTGGTGGAGCGGTTAATAGCGATGCGGGTGTGACCGGTCAAATCACGGTTGATGAACGCAATTTCGACATCACGCGTTGGCCGCGATCCTTCCAAGATTTGATCAGCGGTACCGCGTTCAAGGGTGCTGGTCAAACGTTCCGGCTCGAAGCGATGCCGGGCAGCGAGTTTCAACGCTACACGGTTTCGTTTTCTGATCCCAATCTGCTTGGCTATTTGCCGATCAGCATGTCGGTTTCAGGTTTCCTGTTTGATCGTCGATTTAATGATTGGGATGAAAACCGATTGGGCGGGCGTTTGAGCTTCGGCTATCGAATCACGCCGGACCTTTCCGTGAGCGCAGGCGTGACTGGGCAAAATGTTGAGATCTCCAATCCCAGCGTCGCGACGGGCACGGTCGCAGAGCTCGATGAGGTGTTTGGTGACAATGGACTGTTCACCGGACTGGTGTCATTGATTCATGACACGCGTGATAGTCCGCTCCAGCCGAGCCAGGGACACTTCATTCGCACCAGTTACGAACAAGCCTTCGGAGATTTCGATTATGGTCGGTTTGAAGGTGAGTACCGCAAGTATTTTCTGTTGGCCGAACGCGCCGATGGTTCCGGAAGGCAGACGCTTCAATTGAGCACCCGTGTTGGGATCAGCGGAGATGAAACGCCGTTGTTTGAGAATTTCTTTGCTGGTGGCTATGCAACGTTGCGTGGATTTGACTTCCGCGGGGCCAACCCGATTGTGGCCACAGCGACCAATGATGTTGAGATTGGCGGGCGGTTTCAATTTCTCAATACGGTCGAATACATGTTTCCGATCACGGCTGACGATGCCTTTCGCGGCGTCGCATTCGTCGACTTTGGTACGGTTGAAACCGATGTTGAGATCAACGCTGACAACTTTCGCGTTGCACCCGGCGTGGGTTTTCGCGTCGCCATCCCGATGCTCGGACCGGCACCGTTGGCATTCGACTTTGCCTTCCCCGTGGCCAAAGCGGAGCTGGATGACGAACGCGTGTTCACGTTCTACATGAGTGCGGTCCGCTGATCCGCTGTTTCCTCGGCCGCACTTGGGCGAAAGTATCGAGGCATGGCCTCAATTGCGGATGTGGATTGTCCGGATTGATAGCGAGGCACGGCGAGTGCGAGAACACTTCGGGCAATTGGCTGTGTCGTTTCCATGAACTGCCAAACTTGTCGATCGGCGGATTGAAACGCAGCCGAATCGCCCGTGGCTAGATGAGCCTCATTTGATGTTTGCAGTAAGTGTTTCCAATCGTCCTGTGACATCAAACGCGATCGATCCGATTGCTTGTCATCGCGTGCCACTACGTCATAGGTCATCGGGTCCGCGGACGCATCAAAGCGTGCCGTAAAAACCTGCCCGCGGTAGGCATTGATTGCGACGCGGATGGGAATTCGATTCTTCGACGAGTCTTGAACTGCCATCGACGCGATCGCGGCTAGCGAATCGATGCCGATGATGGGGATGTTCCATGCGTACGCAAGCGTCTTGGCAGTTGTCATCGCGATTCGCAGTCCCGTGAATGATCCGGGTCCGTCAGCGACGGCGATGAATTGCGGCGGAACAAAATCTGGATTGGTGACATAGGCGTCGAGCAGTGTTCCCAAACCAGAGGCGGCTCGCACGGACTCGGGGAGCCCGCGACTTTGCACGCCGCCCGTGTCGTGCCAGGCGATTGAACCTTGGCGGCCGATAACTTCGACCGCCAGCCCACGTGGGGTCGCTTCCCCGGGATTGTGCTGTGATTTTTGATGCGAGTACAATTCAGGATTCGTCATTCTTATCTGTTGTTCGGTCGTCCGAGGCCTCTGTGAAGCGAGCGTTAATCAGCGATATTCACGGTAATCTTGAAGCCTTGCAGGCGGTGCTCGCCGATATCGAAACGCAGGCCGTCGATGACATCATTTGCTTGGGTGACATCATCGGCTATGGACCCAATCCATGCGAGTGTCTCGACCTCGTGATGCGTCGATGCCAACACGTGATATTGGGCAATCACGACCAAGCCGCCTTATTCGATCCTGATGGATTCAATCCGATGGCACTCAGGGCCATCTATTGGACACGTGATCAGCTTGATGCGGGCCCGTCCAATCAAGCTCAGAACGCCAGATGGGATTTCCTGGGCGAATTGCCGCGATTTCTTGACGACGGTGATTTTAAGTTTGTGCACGCGTCGCCACGCGATCCCACCAATGAGTACGTGTTTCCCGAATACATTTACGATTCGGATAAAATGACGCTGCTGTTCGGGAAGATCACGCGGGTCTGTTTCATGGGGCATACTCACCTGCCCGGAATTTTTACCAACGAGTGCGAATTCCTGTCGCCCGATCAATGCAACCATCAGTACTCGTTAGGTAGCGCGAAGGTCATGATCAACGTGGGAAGTGTTGGTCAGCCACGCGATGAAAACAATCAGTCCTGCTATGTTGTGCTTGATACTGATAAGAATGAGATTTGCTACCGTCGTGTGGCTTACGATTACGAGGCGACAGCCCAAAAAATCTATAATGAGGCCGAACTGGATGATGCTCTGGGCGATCGACTCAAACGCGGCCACTGAGCCGCCGGTGACCAATGCTTGCTGGAAATGACTTGTCCCACCAGGTCGCGGGCTCGTTACTCAATCGTCTTTGTGCGTGTCATCGGCGATTTGAGACTTGACTGGCTCCGCTAACCGCACAGCCATCGTCAGCGATATTCACGGCAACCTTGCTGCGCTCAAGGCCGTGCTGGCCGACATCGATTCGCAGAACGTGGATCGAATTATTTGTTTGGGTGACGTTGTCGGCTATGGTCCTCAGCCGTGCGAGTGTCTCGATCAAGTCATGCATTTTGATTTTTGCGTGCTTGGCAATCATGACAGCAGTTCGTTGTTTGACCCTGAGGGTTTCAACGTGGCGGCTGAGCAGGCAATTTTTTGGACGCGCAACAAGCTGGAAGCGGTGGGTGATGACGCGGAGGCAAGTCGCCGACGCATTGACTACCTGTGTGGGCTGCCGCGAACGGTCCGCGAAGACGATCAGTTATTCGTCCACGGATCGCCCAGGGGACCCACAAACGAGTACGTCTTTCCAGAAGATGTTCAAAACACGAAGAAGATGGAGAAACTGTTTTCGCTGGTGCCAAGGGTCTGCTTTCAGGGTCACACCCACGTTCCCGGCGTCTTTACTTCGGATCATCGGTTTGTGCGACCATCCGAGACAGGCGTCGGCTACGGTTTGACTAAGGGGGCGAGTTCCCAGACAGGCTCACAGCCAAAGTGGATGATTAATGTGGGTAGCGTCGGTCAACCTCGCGATGGTGATTCCCGCAGTTGCTATGTGATCGCGCAGGAGGATTTGATTGAATTTCGGCGTGTCGAATACGACATTGAAGCGACGGTTGCCGCGATCGAAGCAGAAACCGAACTCGACAATTTCTTGGGTTACCGCCTCCGCGATGGGCGATGATCGTAGCAGGCAGACTCCGCTCTGCCGTCCGCTTTTGGTTTCGCTTGCTGACGGCACAAGGGATTGTGCCTGCCACACTTTTGGCATCCAAAGCCGAGTGCGGTAATGTTTGAACTGTTTGATCCCGCAGCTGAATACGCGGTGACGGAAAGTTGTCATTTGCCACACTGGTTTCAACCCGGCGCGGCAACATTCATCACCTTTCGTACTGAGGACTCCATTCCGGGCAATGTCTCGCGACGTTGGCATGCCGACCGAGCACGGTGGCTCAAAGATCATGGAATTGATTCGGGTCATGCATCCTGGCGCGACGGACTTGCTGCACTCTCCGTTGAACATCGACGGATTTATCACGAAACGTTTTCGGGACGATTCATGGAATATCTTGATCGTGGCTGGGGTGACTGTGTTTTGCGAAAGCAAGTATTCGCTACGCAAGTCGCAAGTGCTCTTAGCCATTTTGATGGTGAGCGGTATCACCTTGGTGACTTTGTGATCATGCCCAATCATGTTCACCTGATCGCAGCGTTTTTTGGCGATGTCACGCCGGAATCTCAGTGCTATTCATGGAAGAAATTTTCCGCTGGCACGATCAATCGACAATTGGGACGCAAAGGCCGATTTTGGCAGGAGGAATCCTTTGATCATCTGATCCGTTCACCGGAGCAATACGATGCTATCCGACGGTACATTGCCAACAATCCGAGCGAGCTTGCCCCAGGTGAATATCTACTTTCAATAAAGTAGTAGGCAGACTCCGCTCTGCCGTCCGCTTTTGGTTTCGCT
>JBCCJB010000041.1:0-17194 GCA_039028015.1 Planctomycetota bacterium | reverse complement strand
GACTTCGACCACTTTGATCGCAGAGTTACCCGAGCTTGGAGACCTCAACCGAGGCCAGATCTCCGCCTTGGTCGGCGTCGCTCCGTTCAACTGTGAGAGCGGAGCGATGCGTGGCAAACGGATGATCTTTGGAGGTCGCAAGAGCGTCCGTGACGTTCTTTACATGGCAGCGATGAGTGCCATGCAATTCAACCCTGCGATCAGGTGTTTCTCGGAACGTCTGAAAGATCAAGGGAAACCTCACAAAGTTATTGTCACAGCCTGCATGCGTAAGCTGCTGGTCATCCTCAACACGATGGTCAAGGAAAATCAACCGTGGCGAAATCCAAAAACCGCTTGAAAAACAACACAGCCGCTCCCCGCGTTGCGGGGTGGGTCCTGTCGAAAACGAGCTCTCGGCGAGTTTTTGGGGAGACATCGGCCGTCCATTAGCACGCTGCCACGATTTCCCGCGATGGTGTTGTCAAAATGCAACGTTTGTGGCGACAAGGAAACGGACTCGGCAAGTTGGGCCATTTGCTACTGAGCGAGACACGCAAAAGTGTCGATTTTCCCTGGTTTTTTTCACAATTCGTTCAAGTCCCGCCTAGGCTTGAATATCTCCGGTGAAACCACTGGTTTCGGGGGGGTGATGCGCGGTCGTCGCCCCTTCCCGTTATCGTGTCCAACCGGAATGATGAGCGTGTCGGTTGAAGGTAAGGAGCTTTCAATCGAAGGTTTTGGAATTGTGAGGAATGTCACCATGTCGAGTCGAGCCACGCACGTTTGCGTCCATGCAATTGTTTTTGCTGCACTGGTGATGGGTCCATTGATGCCGTCCATGGTGGACGCTCAGGATGGATGTTGCTTTGAGCCCGCGTACCGGCTGAACTGCGAAACCGTGATGCAGCCCCAGACGGTGCAACGGTTCCGCATGAGCTACGACACTCAGTATGTCGAAGAGGAAGTAACGAGCTATCGGCCCGTGCTCAAATCTCGCGTCGAAGAACGGGAATATCGAGTCGCCAAGCCGGTGACCGAAACAAGTTATCGCGAAGAACGCTACACCGTGTACAAACCGGTGGTGGAAACGTCGTACCGCGACGAGACCGTGACCAACACCGAATACGTGACGGAGACTGCAGAGCGTGAAGAACGCTTCACGTCGTATCGACCCGTGACCGAAACGCAGTACTACGACCAGCAGTACACCGTCCAGCGTCCTGTCACCGAGACCCAGATGGTGCAACAGCAATACATGGTGCAGCGTCCGGTCACCGAGACCCAGATGCAGGCTCAACAGGTGACATCGTATCGCCCGGTGACGCAGATGTTCCAGCAAACCGTCGACGCGGGTGGGTATGTTCCGCAAACGACCGTCACACCGGGCGCGATGCAGTACGGGCTGGCATGGAATCCGCGTGCTTACGCGACACCGGGACCACTGGGAATTTTTGCTCGCGTACGGGGTGCCGCGGTTGCCGTGCCGCAGTACACGCCACCGGTTGCCCAAACGCAGATGGTTTACCGACCGAATTACGTGACCCAGCAAATTCCGCAAACGTCGTATGTTCCAGAAGTGCAAACGGTGCAGCGACCGATTCAAGTCACCCGCATGCAGTCCGAAATGGTGACGCAGAACGTGCCCGTGCAGACAACTCGGATGCAGTCTGAAGTGGTGACTCAAAAGGTCCCTGTTCAGACGACGCGTTACGTGCCGCAGGTCGAAGTCCGCCGAATCCCTTACACCGTGCAGCGACCCGTGACGCGGACGAGCACGCGTAAGGTTCCCGTCCAACAAACGCGTTATGTTGCCGAGGAACGTGTTCGCAAGGTCCCCGTGCAGACAACACGCGTCGAATACGAAACACGCCGCGAGCCTGTGACGGTGAATTATTACGAACAAGAGGAAGTGCGTCGAAAGGTGATGCGACCGGTGACGGTCAGCCGATGTGAGCCGTACACGGTCACGCAGATGGTGCCGCAGCAGGTCGTGCACCGCATGCCTATCTCGTATTCGGATCCGTTCAGCAGCGCGATTGTGCGAGGCTATTCGTCTATGTCGCCTCCGGTGTACAGCGAATCGATTCCCCATTCGTCGTCCATCGTGACGCAGCCCGAGGACACCGTCATTCGAAACCGTCCTGACGATTCGGGCGAATCAATTCTCGATGGCAACGATCTGGAGGGTCCCGACCAGTCGGAAGATGCCGAGCCACAATCACGACTTGGTGATGTTGAGTTTGGTGATGTCGAATCACCCGGCAGCTCTGATGACAACGAATCTTCGTCACGCGATTCGCTGCGAGATCTCTTCCCAGAAACCGACGATCAGCCGGGCGCGTTTGATCCCGAAGATGACGTGGATGTCGGCGTGCCTGAATTGACTCCAGGTCGGCAAACCGGAGGATCGATGATGCCGCGTTCAAGCCACAGCCCCTTTCGCGCCGTCGGGCACCGACTGATGCTCAACCCTCTGGTTGCACGGACGCGCTGAGCAAGATGTCAGCTCTCGAATGAGCCAGTTTCCAGGGCGAGCGGAGAATCCGTTCTACGAGCCCTTCTCATTCGCAGACGTGACTCCCATTCCGGCGACATGCCAGCGTGCATCAAATGGCACCCGTGTGGGACGTATACTTCACTCGTGCGTCGCCGTAGCTAAAACTTAACGTCTTGGTGGCTTTGTAGGTCGCGGACTTCCTAGTCCGTCACGGCTTGATTGGCGACGGGCTTGGAAGTCCGTCGTACTTAAGACCGACACGCAACGCCATTCAAGGTTGGGTTCACGTCGTTACGCTTGATTGCTTTGTGCCTATGTCTCCTGCTCAGGTGCTTTGTTGACACCGATGAATTTTCTTCGCAACACGATGTTGCGAGTCAAGTCTGCTCGACTGGATCGGTACATCGCTGGTGCGGATCGCGCCAAGGACGTTCAGCGTCAAAACCTGCTAGAGCGAGTCGCGCGTAATGCGAACAGCCAATTTGGTCGCGATCATGGCTTCGGCGAAATTCGCAGCATCGATGATTTCAGGCGCCGGCTTCCGATCGCCAACTACGAGCCCCATCGGCCCTACATCGATCGGGTGATGCGAGGTGATATTGAAGCGCTCTTTGAAGCGGGCACCAAGATCTGGATGTTTGCCGAAACATCGGGTACGACTGCGGAGCCCAAGCACATTCCCATCACGGACCGGTTCTACCGTCAGTACAAGGCTGGCTGGCAAGCTTGGGGAACGGGGTTGTACCGCGATCATCCGCATTTGCTGCATCGTCAAACGCTGCAATTCACCAGTCACTGGAAAACGAGTTTTGCTCCTTCGGGAACACCCTGCGGCAATATCAGCGGCTTGGCATCCGAAACGCGGCCGTTTTACATGGGCAGCTTGTTTGTGTTGCCCAAAGCGGTGATCCGGATCATTGATTTTTCCGCGAAGCATTACACCGCGTTGCGCTTGAGTCTGGCAAGCGATCGCGTTGGCATGATCATCACCGCCAACCCAAGCACGTTGATCGAGATTGCCAAGCGGATTGATCGAGACAAGGAAAGTTTGATTCGCGACATCCATGACGGCACGCTGTCCGCCGACGTCAACGTGCCCGAACCGATTCGCCAGCAGTTGCAGCCTCGCATGCGGGCCAATCCGCGGCGGGCTCGCGAGTTGTCTGCCATGGCTGATCGAGCGGGTGTGCTTCGTCCGCAAGACGTATGGCCGGGGCTTGAAATGTTGGCCGTTTGGACCGGCGGCAGTGTCGGCATCTATCTCGATCAACTGCCGGATTATTTTGGCGACATCATGCTTCGTGATCACGGCATCTCAGCCAGTGAAGGTCGGATGACTTTCCCGCTTGAAAATGGACGTGCGTCTGGGCCGCTGGATTATGCGAGCCATTTTTACGAGTTCATTCCCGTCGATGAAAAGGACGATGACGATCCGACCACGCTGGAGGCACACGAGCTTGAGGTCGGAAGTGACTACTACATTTTGCTGACCACCGATGCGGGGCTTTATCGGTACGACATCCATGATCTGGTTCGATGCACGGGATACATGGGCCAAACACCGTTGCTGATTTTTTTGAACAAAGGCAAACACTTCAGCAGCATCACGGGTGAGAAAATCTATGAGTATCACGTGCTGTCCGCTCTCGAGAAATGCTGTGATACATTCGGAATCAAAAATGACACCTACACGTTGGCACCGGATCAAACCGATCCACCCCAGTACGTCTTAGTGGTGACTGATTCCATGGTTGCCGGTCGCGAGGAACAGGTGCGATTAAAGCTGCAGGACTTCCTCTGCGAGCAGAATCACGAGTACGCTGACAAATGCGCTTCGGGACGTTTGCAGCCTGTAGGCATCTTTCCGATCCCCACCTGGGTTTGGGATGAAGTGCGGCGCGAGAAAACCGCCGAACGTGGTAACTTCGAGGAGTACAAGCACCCTTGTCTCACCAACGACTTGAATTATCTGCCGATGATTCGCCGGATCCTTGCCGCCGGTCCTCCCCAAGCGCGTTAGCCCAGCACTCAAGCAAAGTTGGCTGGGCCCGAATCGGCTGGGCTACCCAAAACAGACACGCTGCGGTTCGGCCACTTTGGGTTCTTGCGGCCTTGGTCGTATCAGTGTGCTTGCTGGCGGGATGTGTGCCACGAACCGAGCGCGATGTCATCGTTTACTCCGCGCTTGATGAAGACTTCGCCTATCCGATCTTGGATGCGTTTGAGCGGTCGATCGATAACCAGTGTGGTGTGGTGGCGAAATACGACGTCGAGTCAACCAAGACGGTTGGATTGGCTCAACAAATCATCGCTGAAGCGGAATCACCCCGATGCGACGTGTTTTGGAATAACGAGATCTTGCACACAGTCCGGCTGCAGAAGAAGGGTCTGCTCGAACCGCATGCCTGGAACGTCCCACGCGATTGGCCCGCCGATATGATCGCCAGTGATGGCACATGGTGTGGGTTTGCGGCGCGAGCTCGAGTGTTGTTGATCAACACCAAACGCTTACCCGATCCGGACCAGTGGCCGACCAGCGTCGCAGAACTGGCCGATCCGAAATGGGCCAACGACTGCGCGATGGCGCGGCCGCTATTTGGAACCACGGCCACTCACTTTGCCGTGATGCGCGAGCAAATCGGAAGCGATGCGACACTGGAGCTATTGCGAACCATCAAGGCAAACGCGTCGATCGTTTCGGGGAACAAACAGGTTGCTCAAGCCGTGTCGGCGGGTCGCGTGGCGTGTGGTTTGACCGATACCGATGACGCGTTCATCGAGGTTGAACTGGGTTATCCCGTGGACATCGTCTTCCCCGATCAGCAACCTTCCCAGCCGGGCACGCTTCGAATTCCCAACACCGTCGCCATTCTCAAAGGCGCGCCGCATCCCGTCGCGGCGGGCCAATTGGTCGATTATCTGGTCACGCCGCAAACCGAGGATCGTTTGGCGATGGGACGCAGCAGTCAAATTCAGATTCATCGCGATGTGAAATTCCCACCGCCGGTTCTGCCCACCACGCCGGTCCGCTGGATGCGGGTTGATTTTGAAGCGGCTGCCGAAGGATGGACTGAGTGGGCCAACACGCTCGTGACGATCTTTGCACGTTGAGCCTGTATTACAGGGAAAGGCTGCTGTTGCGGGCGAGTTAGCCCTGAGTCTTTGGCGTTCCACTACAGCCAACCGGTTCGCTACAGTGTCGCACCTGACGTCACGCCCTTCGTGTGGGCGGACGCTCCTGGACCCGATGGAGTCGACGACGATGACCGACGCAAGCCCGATGACGGCAGCAAGTTCAACCGTTTCCCCGTCCGCGGTCGTCGTGGTGCTTCCCGACGGCAATCGAATCGAACAGCCGGCCACGGCCACGGCCATGGATGTAGCCCGTGGCATCAGCGATGGGCTTGCCCGCGCGGTGGTGGCCGCGGAAGTCGGGGGGCGAATTGTGGATGCCTTTCGGCCACTGTCTGATTTGGCGGATGATGCTGGTGAAGTCGCGTTAAAGCTGTTGACCAGCCGAGACGCCGTTTCGCTTGACGTGCTTCGTCACTCAGCGGCGCATGTGATGGCCCGGGCGGTGATGCGTCTGTTCAAAGGTGTGTCGTTGGCGTTCGGCCCGACGACCAGCGGCGGATTCTATTACGACTTCGATTTGCCGGACAAAATCAGCGAAGACGACTTTCCAAAAATCGAAGCCGAGATCAAACGCATTATCAAAGACAAAGAGCCGTTTGAACGTTTTGAAATGCCGCGTGGCGAGGCTCGTCAGTTATGCGATGACCTCAATCAAGATTTGAAGGTCGAACACATCGATACGGGTCTGGCCGATCAAGACACGGTCAGCTTTTATCGGCAAGGGGAGTTTGTTGATCTGTGCCGTGGACCTCACATTCCGCATGCGGGCATGATCAAAGCGATCAAGCTGCTCAACGTTGCCGGCGCGTACTGGAAAGGTGATGCGTCGGGGCGACAATTGCAGCGACTCTACGGGACGGCCTTCTTCGATAAGAAAGCGCTTGCGGCCTACCTCGAGCAACTCGAAGAAGCCAAACGACGCGATCATCGCGTGTTGGGAAAACAGCACGGCTTCTTCACGTTGAATCCTGAAGTGGGGCAAGGTTTATGTTTGTGGATGCCCAAGGGGGCTCGGGTTCGAATCACGCTCGAGGACTTCTTGCGTCGGGAACTGCTCGCACGAGGTTACGAACCGGTTTACAGCCCTCACATCGGACGCGTTGAACTGTACGAAACCAGTGGGCACTTTCCGTATTACCGCGACAGCCAATTTTCACCGCTTTACGGCAGTGAAGTGGGCGGTCTTCTGGATGCTTGGGACGCGCGGCTGCAGCAGGGCGACCTATCGTCCGACGATGAAGACAAGCTGATCTCGGCGGCGAAGGTCTTTGGCGTGTCGCTGGAAGGCTATAAACCAAGCGATGAACCGGAGAAGAAAAGGGCCGCGTTGCACGCTTGGCAGGGAAATCATGAGCGTTACCTGCTTCGGCCGATGAACTGCCCACATCACTGCCATATTTTTGCCGCCGAACCTCGCTCGTATCGTCAATTGCCGATGCGGCTATTTGAGTTCGGAACCGTGTACCGCCATGAACAAACGGGTGAGCTCAACGGCATGATGCGGGTGCGAGGATTGACGCAAGATGACGCGCATATCTTTTGCACCGATGAACAGGTCGAGGGTGAGTTCCGGGCGACCATCGAGCTCACGAAGTTCGTGCTTGAGTCGGTGGGATTGACCGATTACCGAGTGCAATTGTCACTTCGTGACCCAGACAGTTCCAAGTATGTCGGCAGCGAATCGGAGTGGGACCACGCCGAGGCGGCTCTTCGCAATGTGCTGCAGCAGTCGGGTTTGAAATTCAATGAACAGCCTGGTGAAGCGGCATTTTACGGCCCCAAAGCGGACTTCATGGTGCGTGATTGCATCGGACGTTCGTGGCAACTCGGTACGGTTCAGCTGGACTACAACCTGCCCGAACGTTTCAAGCTGGAATACAAAGGCAAAGACAACGCTTTGCATCGACCTGTCATGATTCACCGCGCGCCGTTTGGTTCGCTCGAACGATTCACGGGGATGCTGATTGAGCATTTCGCGGGCGCGTTTCCAATGTGGTTGTCACCGGAACAGGTTCGCGTGTTGCCGCTGAGTGATAAGTCTGCTGAATACGCCGTTGCGGTGGCAAAGCAACTCGAGGAAGCCGGATTTAAGGTGACGGTCGATCTGACCGACGGAAAAGTCCAAGCCAAAATTCGCAATGCTCAGATTGATTTGGTCAATTACATGGCTGTGGTCGGTCCCAAGGAAGCCGAGACCGGGCAACTCTCGCTTCGAGATCGAATCGATGGTGACTTGGGATCGATGCCTGTTGCGGAGGCGATCGCCAAGTTGGAAAAGGAAGTCCAAGACCGTGTGGTACGCCAAGCCGTTCCGATGTCGGAGGTATCGGTAGCCGACTCGGGACAAACGTCGCATGAGTACTGAGCCCCGAGGCAAAACTCTCCGCGGCTCAGGTGGCTTTTCGGGACCCGCTGATCTATCCGGTCACGTGACCCGCCACATCTCGTTCCTGAGAGCCACCGCGATCGGGGGCATCTTCTTTTTGCTGCCGCTGATTGTGATCTGTGTCTTGATCGGCCAGGTCGCAAGTGTCGTCTATTCGGCGGCCGTGGCCATTCAGCCCAACATCCCCGCGTGGCTGCCAATCAATGAGCCGACCGGAATCGCGCTGATTGTGGCCATCGTCGTTCTGCTCATTGTGCTGGCGTGCTTTACGGCGGGAATCCTTGCGAGTCGATCCATCGCGAAGCAGTTTATTCGTTGGGTCGAGAAATACTTGCTGATGCTGTTCCCGCGATATGCGATCTTCAAAGAGCAGCTCTCGGGCAACATCGGTGGTGATATTGCAAAGAACGCGCTCAAACCCGTGACCGTCCGGATGCACGACCATGTGCGGATTGCGTTTGAAGTCCAGCGAGCGACCGAGGCCGAGGTCGGCGACGTGGCAGTTGATCATGAGACCACCGTGACCCTTTTCATTCCGGGATCACCGGATCCATGGAGCGGCCAAGTCATCCAGGTCAATGCGGACCAAGTGACGCCGCTGGAAACAACTGTCCCCGACGTGCTAGGGGCCTATGAAAAGCTGGGGGTCGATTCACAGCGATTGCTGTGTGGATTGAAACCCGAGTGATCGCTCATGCGACGCACGAGGATCGAGAGCATTTTGATTATTGAAGTAGGTCGGTCACTAATGGCCGACGCCCGCTTTGAATCGACGGATAGGAGTCTCCGTCCTACGTGAGTGAGATCGTCGCTAACCCAACTTGACTTGCGACTGTTTTTGATGCACCAAGACAAAGACGCACGGCACCAGTACTAGTGTCAAAATGGTCGACACGATCATGCCGCCCAGCAGAGCGCGGGCGAGTGGCAGCATCGCTTCATTCCCAGGTGAAAACGCGATGGCCAGTGGTAACATCGACGCGATCAAGGTCAGTGAGGTCATCAGAATCGGACGTAGTCGAACTTGAGCCGCTTCCAGTGCCGCTTGCTTCGCCGACAAACCAGATGTCAAACGTTGCCGCGCGAAGTCGACCAGTAGAATCGAGTTATTGACGACAACGCCAATCATCATCAATGTGCCCATCAACGATTGAATATTGATGGTCGTTTGCGTGGCCACCAACACAGCCACGACGCCGCTGAGTCCGAGGGGAACTGCAAGCATGATGATGAGCGGATCAACAAACGATCGGAACTGAGCCATTAGCACCAAATAAACCAACAGCGACGCGACCGCCAAACCGACAACCAGCGATGGCATATTCGATTTCATTTTCTCAACGGGACCGCGTAGCGTGACAGCGACGCCGTTTTCAAACTCCATCTCGGCAAGCGTTGTTTCGATGTCTCGAGACACCGAACCAAGGTCGCGTCCTGACACATTGACGTACACGTCATTGACACGCGAGATGTTGTAATGAGCGATTTCACCGGGGATGGTGACCCGTTTGACGCTGGCCACGTTTGATAGCGGGATGGTCACGGGACCGTCGGTGGTCTCCAGCGAAATCGGAATATTCCGCACCTCGTCGAGCGACTCAAATTCGTTGGACTGATACTGCACACCCATAAAGAAGTCCACGCCCGATTTGGGGTCGATCCAAATCGTCGGGGCATAGCCCACGCTCGAACCCAAAGCCGTGAGCACGGTTTGTGCCACATCTTCTTGATTGACGCCCAGATACTTTGCACGTGTGCGATCCACCTGAATATCAAATTGAGGGTATTCAAGCGACTGTGCGATCTGCACATCGGCCGTTCCCGCAATGGGCTCGATCTCACGCACGATTCGTTCGGCTGCATCGCGACACTGTTGCAGTGTTCCGGCCGACACTTGGACATTGATGGGCGTTGGAACACCTTCATTCAAAGCCATGTTGACGATGCCACCGGTCACAAACAGAAACCGTTGCAGCGGAAAATCACAGGCCAATCGTTCGCGAAGTGTCTCGATATAGGTCGACGTTGCTGTGGTTCGATCTTCGGTTTTCAAGTTGACGAGAATGTAGGCCGTGTCGGGTCCCGAGTTGGAACTCAGCACGGTCGAAAAACCTGCGCCTTTGCCCACGGGCAGTCCAATATTGGCAATCAGGGTTTCGATGCGCTGGGGTGGGATGACGTCTTGAATGGTCGATTCGATCTCCGCAACCAAGGCTTCGGTTTCCTCGAGTGCGGTTCCGGGCAGGGTCTTGATGCGTAACTCAAACGATCCTGCATCAACGGTCGGAAACAGCTCGCTACCAAGTCGCGGGTAAAGCGTGAGCAATAATCCGGCCGACACACAGACGACTAGTGCCACCAAAGCGGGTGTTCGCAGAAATCGATCGAGCACTCGTCCATAGGGCCCTTGCGATGGTGACTTCTTGTCAGTCGCGGTATCTGCGTCAGCGGTTGTTTGAGAGGTGACAAAGGTGGCACAGAATGCGGGCACAACGGTCATGGCGAGCACATACGATGCGGCAATGGTCATCGTCGCGGCCAAGGCCAGCGGTATGAACAGTGATCCGATCATTCCCGTCAGAAAGATGGCGGGCAAAAAAACAGCCAAGGTGGTGATCGTGCCCGCAGCGATGGCACCGGAAACTTCAGTCGTACCATCGACGGCGGCTTGCCATTTCGTCTTGCCCATCGCTCCATGGCGGATGATGTTTTCAACGACAACAATGGAAGCATCGACAAGGGTTCCGATTGCCAGTGCGATGCCGCCAAGCGTCATCACGTTGATCGTTTGATCGGTGAAGGAAAATCCGAGGGCTCCAATGAGAATCGCTAGCCCAATGGTCACGATGATCACCACGGTGGGCAGAAACCGACGCAAGAAAACCAGCGTGACGAAAGCAACCAGAGCGGCTCCCAATCCGATTTGTGTGAACAGGTTCCGCATCGCGCCGCGGATGTAGCCGGACTGATCCGAAACCAGTGTGACCTCGGTTGCCTCTGGAATGTCACCGCGCGATTTCATGGCCGGAATCTCTTTGGCCAAACCCTCGGCGATTCGGTCGACCACCGCGATCGTATTTTCGCCGGGTTCGCGAAGCAGCGGACAATAAACACTGCGCTTTCCGTTGACGCGCACGATGTTGTATTGCAGGGCGGCGTCGTCCTCGACCCGTGCCAAATCACGCAGAAAAATGGGACGACCGTCTCGAATCGTAACCGGTATCGATTCGATTTCTTCCACGGTCGGCAGCGTGTTGCGTGGATGGATCTGGTAGTCCGTGCCGCCCACCTTGGCCGTGCCCGCCGCCAGAACCAGATTGGATTTCTGCAGAGCTTCAACGATATCTTTCGCACTCAAATGCAGCGAGCGAAGCTTGCCTGGATCGACGTAGATCATCATTTGGCGAAACTTGCCGCCAAACGGATGCGGAATCTGAACGCCTTTCAAGCCGCCCATTTTGTTGCGAACGGCGTAATAGCCGATCGTGTAAAGCTGCTGTTCCGAAAGACCTTCGCCTGAGATCGCCGCGAGCACGACGGGCAGGTTGGCTGGTTCGCTCCGCAACGTGAATGGCCACTCAATACCCGGCGGCAAGTGGAACATGTCGCTGGCTTCCAAATTCACGATGTCATTCATCGCGGAACTGGCATCCGCACCAGGCTGAAAGAAGACCTTGATGACGGCGGCACCGGGGACCGTGCGCGATTCTTGGTGTTCGATTTTGCCAGCCAGTGTCAGTGCTCGTTCGACACGCGAGCTGACTGATTTTTCCATGTCCAGCGTTGGCAGACCGGGATAGGAAAAAAAGCTAACGACAACCGGGCGTTTGAAGTCGGGCAGGATGTCAATCGTGATGCCCGGCAGTACCGCCAAACCCAACACGGCGATCGCCACAACGGCTGCAAGTACCGCGTATCGATTGCGAATGGAGAACTCCGGCAGATTCACTTGAGCACCGCCACGAGTTGCCCATCGACGAATCGATTCAGATGCGATGCGATGATCCGGTCGCCGCGGCTAAGACCACGAACTTCAATCTGGTGACCATCGTCCATGCCCACATCAATGCTCTGTTTTGTGACGCGATCCTCGTCTGACAACGCGTAGACGAAGGCCGCACCTTGTTCATCAAAGCGAATCGCTCGCGAGGGCAGCACGTGGGCGGCGACCTTGGTGGTCAAAGCAATCGTGGCTTCACCAAACATTCCTGGCAGCAGTTTTCCGTCGGGATTGGGCAAATCAGCTTCAACCATCATGGTCCGTGTTGCTGCGTCGAGGTTCCCCGAACGTCTCGTGACCGTTGCCTTAACCGGTTCTTCAAGCTCGAACGTTGGGAGTGTCAGGGCGACAACGTCGCCGGGGTTCACCAGGGGTGCGTCGGCCTCGGGAACCGCGATCCGCAGTCGCAGCCGATCGGTTTGACTGAGCATGAACAGGGGCGGATCGGATTGGTTGTTTCCCACCAGATCACCCGGCTCGATACGACGCTCAGTAATCACACCATCGAAAGGAGCAACGATTTCAGCAAATCCGATTTGAACGTTCAGTTCACTCAGCTGGTTGATGGCGACGCGGGTTTCGGCACGAGCGGCTTCCAACTCCGATTCAACCGCAGCAATTTCCGCTTGAGCCACCTGGACTTGGGCTTGTGCGGCGGTGATGGCGGCATCGGCTGACTCGGCTCGCGCTGACTCAGCTTCACTTCGCAACGTGGCTTCATCCAAAACGCGCTGCTGCAACGATCCACGGCCCACCAAATCTCGCGTGCGGTCCAATTCCGCATCGGCAGCCTTGCGTGAGGCTTCAATGCCAGCCCGCTCGGACTCCGCTTGAACCACACCCGCTTCGGCAGAGATTCTGCCCGCGACAGCAAGCTCAATCCGGGCGGCGACCTGGTCTTCAAACGCCTTCAGTCGTTCCACACGCGATTCATGCACTTCGCGACTTGCGAGCAATTCCGGCACGTCGATCACGGCAAGGGTTTGTCCCTGGCGCACCGCATCGCCGATGTCGGCTCGCAACTCACGAACATAGCCCGACGTTCTTGGCCGCAACGTCGCTTCGAAGTAAGCGTGAACCGTGGCGGGCTGCGTTGTCGTGCGTGGTAGGTCCGTTTGAACAACCGACACAACCTGAACGGGCACCGGTTTGACGGGCGTTTTTTTCTTTTGGATGGTTCGATTCGATTCGCATCCGATCGCACTGATCAGCAGCACGATCAGCGGCACAATCAATGCCAACGCGGGAGCTCTGTGGGTGCAACGATTTGTCATGAAGCAGATCGCTCCGGGGGGGCACACCGACGGATGTCGTAGGGTCTTGAAACTGTTTTAACGAGCACAAGCAGGATACTTTGCCGAGGGGGCAATTTCGATGGTCGTTTGGCGGCTTTCGACAGGTTCAACACGTCCGGGGTGACTTTGCAACCAACCTGATCCGAAGAACACGATGGGTGAGAGCAGGGACGCTCAACGCCATAACGTGAGCACCAACGTTGAATGGGAGGGCACGGATGCCCCGGTGGATGCCGATCTGGACATGTCATGCGTTGCTGTTGGTTGGGTGCGCGACGACCGATGTCGTCATCAAGCCTGATGCTCCAACAGTTCAAGGCAAGTCGGCGGAAACGCAAATCGAGACCGGCGCCGCCACATCAAATCCGATCGAAACGTCAGCAGCAACAGAACCGTTGCAACCGGTCGTGTTTTCGGACGTCACTGTTTCATCGACCGATGATGCAGGGACGCCGTTGGCGATTGGTACGGTGTCCGATGTGCAAGCTTCCTTCCGTGATGCTACGCCAATCAATCTGCCGTCGGCGTTGGCCGCTGTTGGCGGGTCGCATCCAATCGTGGCAAACGCTCGATGGCGGACGCAAGAAGCGTATGCCGAACTGGCCGCTGCGAAAGTGCTTTGGTTGCCATCAATCCGCTCTGGTGTCAGCGTCCATCGTCACGATGGCAATTATCAGGCCAGCAACGGTGACATTGTCGACGTCAATCGAAATTCGTTGCAGTACGGTTTGGGGCAAGGGGGCACGGGAGCAGGAACCACGCAGCGTCCGGGTGTGATCGCCGAGTTTCATCTGGCCGATGCGATCTTTGCCCCGGCGATTGCCAAGAAGACCGCTTGGGCGCGCGGTCATAGCGCCAATGCAACGCTCAACGCACAACTTCGCGATGTCGCAATTGCCTACACCAATTTGGTTCGCGCGACACTTGATGTTTCCATCTTGGAATCATCTCGAGCGAACCTATCGATGCTGGCCAAGTTGGTCGATGACTTTGCCGCTGCCGGTGAAGGTTTGCAAGCGGATGCGGACCGGACACAGGCCGAACTCAGTCTGATTGCCAATCGAATTTTGATGTCGGAACAATCGGCGGCTTTGGCGTCAGCCCAACTCGTCCAAGCAATGAGTATTTCCAGCGATCAGCAACTCACACCGATGGAAGTCAATGCCGTGCCGCTAATCTTTCATGAGCCAGATGCGGCCATGTCGCAATTGATCAGCATGGGGTTGCGGGCAAGGCCAGAACTCAAAGCGGCGCAAGCACTCGTTGCCGCGGCGTGTGATGCGTACCAGCGTCAAAAACTCGCGCCGATGGTTCCCAGTGTCTTGCTTGGTTTCAGTACGGGTGGCTTCGGAGGTGGTTTGCGTTCGAACCTCGATGATGTGTCGAGCCGATATGACTTCGATGCGGTTGTCTCATGGGAAGTGCGTCAGCTTGGGTTTGGAGAGAAAGCAGCACGACAGGTCGCGTCCGCCCGCGTGCAGCAAGCTCGCTATGCCAAGCTGCAGCAAATGGATCAAGTCGCCGCCGAGATCTCGCAGGCCCTGGCCGGCATCAAGTACGCTCGTCAGCGAATTCGTGTCACGGAGCAAGCCATTCCCGTTGCGACGGATAGTTTTGAGCGGAATCGGGAACGCATCATCGCGGGTGAGGGACTGCCGATCGAAGTGCTTCAGTCCGTGCAAGCACTCGAGACAGCACAGCGGGAATATCTATCGGCTGTCATGGATCACAACGAAGCCCAGTTCCAGTTGCAGTGGGCGTTGGGTTTTCCACCGCCGGTTTGATCGGCGGTGTTTGCGGCTCAGCGATTTTTCATCTTGGGATCAAGCGCGTCCCGCAGGCCGTCGCCCAGAAAGTTCAGCGCGAAAAGCGTGACCGCGAGCGCTGCTCCGGGAAACACCACCACCCACCAGAACAACTTGATCGACGAAAGGGCTTCGACACCGTCGTTGAGCAAGAGACCCCATGACACATCCGGTGGGGCCACGCCAAGCCCAAGGAACGACAGAAACGCTTCAAACAACATGACGGCGGGGATTGTCAACGTCAGATAAACGATCACAACACCCAGCACGTTGGGAACCAAATGCCGAAAGATGATCCGAGCCGGCGACGCCCCGATGGTGCGTGCCGATTCGATGAACTGTTCTTGTCGAAGCGATAAGACTTGTCCCCGCACGACGCGTGACATTGTCAGCCAATAGATCGCACCGATGATGATGTAGAAGATTGTGATTTGGTCGATGCCCACCGATTCCAATTTGGCTTTGACGGTTTCTTCACCCAGAAACGTCACCAGATAGATCACCACAAAGATGAAGGGTATGGAATAGAGCAGGTCAACGATGCGCATCATCGCGGCATCAACAACGCCACCGACGTAACCCGCGACCGCACCGTAGGTGACGCCAATGACCAAGCTGACCAAGGTCGCGACGACACCGACGATCAAGGAAACACGGGCACCCCAGAAAACTCGTGCCAGCAAGTCTCGCCCCAGTTTGTCGGTCCCAAAGATGGATGGAATGGCGTAGTCGCCGAACATCGCCACGCGAAGTCGACAGAGTGAAAACGAGACGGGGCCGAGTTGGTTCCAAAGCTGATTGAACGGATGTTCGACGTCGACTCTGGCGTCCAGTTTGGCGAGCTCTTCCGCCTTAATCTTCGGGTCCTTCATCGAAGAGACCTTGGCCCGCGCCGCGTCGATTTCCGCTTCAAATGCGGCCAGCTGTGATGTCAATCGGCCATCAATGAATTGCAGTCCCTCACGCTGTCCCATCACGATGCGATCGTTTGATGGCGGCAGCAAACGCCGATAATCAAGATCTTTGTCCAGCGGACTTTGAAGTGGCAATGCCGGCGTCAAAAATGCCGTCAACGCCAGCAGAATCAGAAACGTCATCGACACCATGGCTGGTCGGTTGCGTTTTAGGCGACGCCAAGCATCTTGCCATAGCGAGACACCTCGTATCTGGCGTGACTCGTCAAGCAATCGCGACAGCATCGCGGCATCAGGCGATGGGGTCGACGCGTCATCGGTTGAATTCGGCGACGCAGGTGCGTTTGGCGTGTTACTGGAATCCATGTTGCTCTTCGAGTTTCACCTATTCCAGTTTGACCCGTGGGTCGATCACCGCGTAAGCAATGTCGACCAACGTGTTCATCGTGAACAACAGCACGGTGTAGACCAGCACCATGCCCGTGGCCAAGAACGTGTCACGCTGCGTCGCGGCGTAAATGAAATGACTGCCCATCCCAGGCAACGCAAAGATTTTTTCTAGCACCAACGAACCTGTCAGCACACCAGCGGTGGCCGGACCCAGATAGCTGACCACTGGCAGTAGCGCTCCGGGCAAGACATGGCGAAGGATTACCGTGCGCTTGGGAAGTCCTTTGGCAAATGCCGTCCGGACATGTTCCCGCGACAACGATTCGAGCATGCCCGCGCGAGTCAATCGCGCGATATAAGCCGCAACAGGTAGGCCCAAACACAATGCCGGCAACATGACTTGTCGCAGCGTTCCCCAACCGGCGGCGGGGAAAATCGGAATCATGAAAACAAACAAAAGGATGGCCAGAGACGCCAGCACAAAGTTGGGAATCGCGATACCAAGCACCGCCGTGGCCATCATCGACACATCGGCAGCCGACCCGCGATAGACCGCTGAAATCACACCCGCGGTCACCCCCAGTGCAATCGCAAAGACCAAAGCGAACACGGCCAGCGATGCCGAAACGGGAAATCCCTCGGCGATGACCTGATTGACGCTGTAGTCCTCGAGTTTTAACGACCATCCGAGGTCGCCGCGCGTGAGGATGCCAACCAAGTAGTCCCAATATTGTTTCGGCGCGGGGGCGTCGAGATTGAATCGTGCACGCAGCTGTTGCTCAATCGCCGG
>JBCCJB010000040.1:0-17391 GCA_039028015.1 Planctomycetota bacterium | reverse complement strand
TTGATGAACGACACAGACATGAATGGTCTTGAGTCGTTGGTGTGGGACGCCGTCCTCGATGAGCGCATTGACTGGTTCCCGCTCCACAAGGTAGTCTTTGTTGGCAAACTGATTGCCGTGGTGGTCCCCAATCTCAATTCATTCAACGTGCAAGCGGCCGTCGACGCGGGAAATTCGATCCCCATCATCTACTTGGCCGCCGCGTTCAACTATCTTGTGGTCTTTGTGATTGCGATCTGGATGGTTGCGATGCTGTTGTTCGAAGACCGCGACCTGGCCTAAGACGTTGAAACGATTCACCTCACTGAATCCAGTCCGCAGCGAGCGTGAAGCGTCCGCATCGCCGCTGGGACTGATTTGGTCGATTGTTGCCGGGCTGAGTGTTCCGGTACTGATCGTCGTCTTCGGTCTGATTGCAACGCTGCTGGATCGTCGTGGGTTTCCTGCCGACAACGTTCGCCTCGGCACGTATTTGCAGATACCGCTGCCAACTCGATTCTTCAATCAACCGCCGCTGTGGCAATTGACCGAGTTGGTGTTGCTGGCCGTTGTCCTGTCGGGCCTGTTTTGTCTCGCTGTCTGGCTGCAGCGTCGTGCGGCCGACGCCCGCACGCGACGGGTGATCAAGTCACTGCATTCCCGAGTACTTCGGCAGAGTTTGAGACGAGCCGAGGTGGAAGGCGCCGCAGCCCAACGACGACGTGCTCATGCGCTGATCCATCGACATCTACCCGACGTGGGGCGCGGGCTGTCATTGTGGTACCGCTCGATTCCCCGATCCATCCTTTTGTTTGTTGGCTGTGTTGTGCTGGCACTTTCCGTCAATGTCTGGCTGGCGGTTCTGGCGGTCTCATCGGGCGTGGTCATTTGGAAGCTGTATAGCCGGCTACGCAATCCCGACTGGCTGGAACTCTCGCGATTTGAAATCCCTCAAATTCGCGATCGACTCGTTGCGACGATTGGCGATGCGCCCGTCATGGCACGTCTGCAGGCGGGAGCACTCGCGGATCAAACATTCGAATCCGAACTGGAGGCGCTCGATCGACGCGTCGCGGGCGATGATGCCCGGCGCGGACGTTTGTGGCCGCTGTTGATGTTGGCGGGTTCCGTTGCGATCGCGATCATGGTGATGGGCTTGGGCGTCAACGCGCTGCAGCTCGACCAGGCAATCACGCCAGCTGATGCAACGTCAACGCTGCAGTCTCAGACCATCGATGCGTCCGCGATGGGATTGAGTTTGCCCGCCGCGCTGATTCTTGGTCTTGCCTTGACCGGAGCGGCGTTTGCCGCGGCGCGGTTTAATGAGCTGAGCCAGCAACTGCAACGCAGCGGCCAAGCCTGCGAAGCGGTGTACCTCTATCTCAATGCCAGCGTGGCATCGCCACCGAGCGAACAACGCGTTGGACTGGCAGGACTTCGTGAGGCCGTCTCGATCGATGACGTGTCATTGATGGATGCGGCTGGCAAACCGATCCTGCGAGATCTCAGCCTGTCGCTGCAACCGGGATCGCTGGTCGCGTTTTTGGGTACCGAAGAAACGTCGACCCGGTCGCTGGTCGAATTGCTGATGGGATTCGGCAGACCATCGCGAGGTCGAGTCAAGATTGACGGTGTTTCGCTGCTGGACGTGCATCCTCAAGCGCTCGCCAAAAACGTGATGTGGATCGCTCCGGACGGTCCACTGTGGGAAGGCACGCTTAGCGAAAACATGCTGATTGGTGCCGATGCCGAAATTGACAAACGCGACACGGTCGAAGTTCTGGAAACCCTGGGCGTGTACGAACGAGTCACACGATTGCCCGACGGTCTGGAGACTTACGTGCAACCGGCTGGATCAGGCGACCAAGATCTGAACGGCGGTGATCTGCGTTATTGCGTTGGTGTGGCGAGAGCGATGTTGCACCGCCCACCAATCGTGCTAGCCAAAGAACCACCGGCAGCGACCGAGAATGTCACGGAAGATCCCTGTTTGACAGCTTTGATGTCGCTTGCTCAGGCGGGATCGCTCGTGATCGTGTTGCCGCATCGTTTGAAAACGCTACGCTCTTGCGATCGAGTGGTGTTGCTCAATGGGCCTCACTTGGCGGGCGAAGGCAAACACGCCGACCTGCTTAACACCAGTGACCTCTACCGACACCTCAATTATCTGCTGTTCAACCCCTACCGACATCGTGCGGGAGGCTAACGACTCAGCATCGCCACCGCCGCGAGGGCCTTGATCGAGGTCGCCTCCAACCCAAGAGCCCGAGACAGGAGCCATCGTGTCGTCGTCGGAATCGACTCAAGAAGAAACGCCCGATCCCAACGAGGTTCTTTACACTGCCGTCGGTGTCGAAGCCGGTTTGGGTGTTGTGGCCATCGTCTTGGGAATGCTGATTGGTCCCTCCGCCCGAGCGCTCGTGCCACAGCTCAATCAAACCGACTGGATCGCCGTGGTGGGTGGCTTGGGATTGGGCGTGGTTGCAACGCTGCCACTGCTCGGATTCATCGCCATTGTGCGCCGGATCAATCATCCCGCGATTCGCGAGCTGGAATCGCTCAGCGATCATCCGATGTTGCGGACCATGCTGCGTCTCCGGCCCATCGAATTGCTCATCATCAGTTTGTGTGCCGGCATTGGAGAAGAATTGCTTTTTCGTGGCTGGATGATGCCTTTTTTTGCCGGACCTGAAGCATCGCTGGTGACCGCTGATGCGGATGCGGCGGTGCGTTGGTACGCCACGGGTGGTTGGTTGGGTGATGCAACGGTGACATGGTCGGACATTTCGTGGGCTAGTTTGAAAGACTGGCTTAGTGACCACGCAGGTTCCTCATTGGGTCTTGCGTTGATTGCCTCTTCGATCGCGTTCGGTCTGTTTCATCCAATTTCGAAGCTCTATGTCGGTTTGACCGCGGTTATGGGTCTCTACTTTGGCATCTTGTTAATCGTCACGGGAAATCTCCTCGTGCCCATCACCGCGCACGCGTTGTACGACGCGATTCAGCTTTGGAGCGCTTCGGCTCAGGCCCGTGATGAAATGGTGACGGAATCACCCGCCGTCGCCGAATAACCACGCTTTGAACCGGAGACAACGACTTTTCGAGTGGTGCCGGAACAGATTTGCTGCCGTGCCGCTAGGCTTTGATGCGTTTTCGGTTATGCTTCGTTACCGAGAGTTCTGACCCGTTTGCTCCTTTCTGTTTTCCCAAGGAAACTCACCTCATGGTGGCAAAAACCATCTCGACCGGAATCATGCGTCTGGACGACGAAAACGGTGGCGTTCACGGCTACATGGTCCGCATTTGTCGTGGCGGCAAACACACCCGCGAGTTCTATTCCGATTGGGCGTGTGGAGGCAAACGAAACGCGAAAGAAGCGGCCACGGCGCGTCGGGCCGAATTGGAAGAACAACTGGGCCCAATTCAACCAGCGACCAAGGGCAAGCTGACCCATCGCAACAGCACTGGCAAGGTCGGCGTTCACGTGGCCCATTCACGCGACAACCGTTATCCCGGTTGCGAGTACTGGTCGTACTGCGCGTCTTGGGTGGATGCGGACGGCAAGCGAAAGAAGATCAGCTTCGCCTGGACCAAGTATGGCGAGGACGTCGCATGGGAACTTGCCTGCCGAGCCCGTGACAAGGAAAACAACGATCGGCTGGCTTTGTGGAAGGAATACAAACGCAGCAAACACTACCGCGACCACTGGGATCCGGAATGGGGCGATCCCCACACGTTCTAGTCCACGTGTGTTGTGGGCCTCATGCGTTGTAGATCCGCGCTGTGACCGTGACCAAACCCGATCCCACGCTGATCCTTCGCGACGACCGAATCGTTCACACTGTCGAGCAGCTTTCGCGGCGAATCACGGATCGGTTTCCGGGTTCCAGCCTGTCGTCGCTTTGCGATCAATTACTCAAGGTCGCTCAACAGTCAGCCGAACGATCACGATGGATTGCCAAACCGATCCGCTGGCTTCGCTGGACCGGTTACGCCATCGCCGCATTCCTGATCATCATGCTGATCGGCTCGATCTGGTTCGCGATCAAAAACTTGGATGCTGAACAAGTCGATGTGCTTGAGTTGATCTCAGCCATCGAAGCGGGCATCAACGAAGTGATCTTGCTGGCCATTGCGGTCTTCTTTTTGGTCAACGTCGAAGTCCGAATCAAACGCCGACGGGCTTTAGCGGCGATTCACGAATTGCGATCGATTGCTCACGTGATCGACATGCATCAGTTAACCAAAGATCCCGAGCGATTGCTCAGCGATTGGGCGGATGCAGCCCATTCTCCCAAAGAAACGCTAACGCCGTTTCAAATGAATCGCTATCTGGATTACTGTTCAGAAATGCTGTCATTGACCGGAAAAATCGCCGCGTTAACCGTGCAACATTTCGATGACGCCGAAGCGGTTCGCGCGGTGGGCGAAGTTGAGGATTTGACGACCGGTTTGAGTCGCAAGATTTGGCAAAAGATCATGATGCTCGAGCAGTCCCGGGTCAGCGGCCTGGTCAGCAGTCAGTGAAAATCGAACTTGAGTTTATGCACCGCCTATCTGTGTCATTGCCATAGATTAACTTCAGTGGTGTATCTGATCCCACATGATCGCACCTGAGCTGTCAGCGGTCATGCGAACGAAACCATCGAGTTGCGGATCAACGGCGTAACGATATGTCCACGCTGAAACCGATGATGACGCCAATCCCGATGATGACACCTCATCGGAATACGATCGTTTTTCCGCTAGCACGATTCCAATCAAATGAGTCTGACAGGTCACCCGATCATAAAGATTCGGTTGGTCATCATCGGTTGTGCCTTCGATGGCATCGAGCGTTTGCAGGACCGCATTTTCGTAAGCACTATCAAACGTCCAGCACTCGCCAAACACGCGATCATTACCGTCCCGTAGCGCCGGATAGTCGGGTCGTGTCCAAAGAGTCCCGCGTATCCAGGCGGGCTGCACGCGATGCGGACGCTTTGGCCACGATGCTTCGCGGCATTGACCTCGCTTGAGCGTCCCGTAGACAAAGACGTGAAAACAACGATGTGGACCGGAATCGGGTTTACGATCCTCGCTCAATTCCATCCGGGTGGTCCAGCGGCTCGTGACTTGGTTGCTGAAATGCGGAGTATACTCAAAGGAACGCGCTCAGATTCCCCTAGCTGAAATCGCAATGAATGGTCTTCGTTTGCCGATCCTGATTGGGATCATCGCTTTCTTTATCGTGGTGGCTGTGCGTCCGTCCCATGGCACCGAAACGATGGCCAAGGACGGTCAAGACGCGATCGACTTCAATCGCGACATCCGCGGTGTGCTTTCGGACAAGTGTTTCCTATGCCACGGTCCCGATGAATCAACCCGCGAAGCCGATCTTCGGCTCGACGTTCGTGAAGACGCGATTGATTTTGGGGCAATTCAGCCAGGTGATGCCAATCTGAGCGAAATCATCGCTCGTATTCAAAGCGATGACCCGGACCTGGTGATGCCACCGCCTGAAACCGGGAAGTCCGTCACGCCAAACGAACAGCGACGATTGATCCAGTGGATCAATCAGGGGGCATCGTATGATGAACATTGGGCATTCGTGCCTCCGGTGCATCCGACAATCCCGGACACCGAAAACGCAAGTGACGGAAACGCAATCGACCAGTTTGTTCAGACACGCTTGGTATCGCAACGTCGGCAACGCAACGGACCAGCTGATGTGATCACGCTCGTTCGTCGATTGCACTTGGATCTCACCGGATTGCCGCCAACGATCGAATGTCTGGATCGGTTCGACGCTGCGGTATCAGCCGCTAACCAAGCTGAGCAGATTGAGTCGCTGATTGATGAGTTGCTTGAGTCACCTCAATTCGGCGAGCGATGGGCCCGATGGTGGCTTGATGCCGCGCGATACGCTGATTCAGCGGGTTACGAAAAAGACATGCCACGGCAGACATTCTTTTACCGCGACTGGGTGATCGATTCGATGAATCGGGACTATCCCTACGATCAATTCATCATCGATCAAATCGCCGGTGATCTGCGGCCTGGAGCCGGTCAAGCCGAACATGTGGCGACCGGCTTCCTTCGAAATTCCATGACCAACGAAGAAGGTGGTGCCGACCCGGAACAATTTCGCATCGAAGGCATGTTTGACCGCATGGATGCGATTGGCAAAGCCATCCTCGGCGTCACCACCCAGTGCGCGCAGTGCCATACGCACAAGTATGACCCGCTGAGCCACCGCGAGTATTACCAGATGTTTGCAGCGCTCAATGATTTCGATGAAGGCTGCATAACGGTCTACACACCGGAACAAGCTGACCAGCGTCAACGCATTTTGAATCGCGCGGCAGCCTTAGAAACTGAATTGAAGATGCAGACCAAGGATTGGATAGCTGACGTGGAAAGCTGGATCGACACAGTCAGCGCGACACGACCGCACTGGCGAACGCTCCAAATCACCGAAGCGCCCTACGAAGGACAAAAATATCGATTCTTGGATGATGGATCGATATTGAGCGAAAGCTACGCTCCCACAAAATCGGACGCCAAATTTTCCCTGATCACCGATGTGGGCACGATTACCGCGGTGCGACTGGACGCTTTGAAACATCCGCAGCTACCGCGAGGCGGTCCGGGACGCAGCATCGACGGCACCGGTGCCCTATCCGAATTCAAAATGACCGTAACGCCAATCGATAGCGATGGCACGTACGGCAAGCCCATCGATATCAAATTTGTGAGGGCCATCTCGGAGATCAACCCGGAGCAACGTGACCTGAAACCGCAGTATCGTGCCAAAGACGCCTTAGCCGATGATCGAGTGGTCGGTCCGGCGTCCTACGCGATAGACGGTGATCTGAAGACGGCCTGGACCACGGATATCGGACCCGGTCGAAGTAACACAAATCGACACATCATCTTTGTGCCCGAAACTCCCGTTCAAGTTGATGGACGTGCCAAGCTGACGTTCAATTTGATCCAGAAGCACGGGGGCTGGAACAGTGATGACAACCAAAACTTCTTGATCGGTCGTTATCGCTTTGGCACCACCGATGCCAAATCCATTCCCGAAACCACGATTGATTCGCAAGTGGAATCGTTATTGGAAATTCGATGCGCTGACTGGACCGATCGACAGTGGAACGACGCGTTCACGGCTTACCGGATGACTCGCGAGCAATGGTCCGAAACCAATGCGGACATTGAGTCGCTGTGGAAGACGCATCCGGAAACCGCGACCCAATTGGTTGCCGTCGCACGAGAAAAGCCAAGACCCACCTATGTGTTCGCACGAGGCGATTTCTTGTCGCCCACCGAAGAAGTGCAAACCGATGCACCGGAGTTTCTGCATCCGATGATGGAGGATCGGCTCAGTGCGAACCAACCCATGCCTGATCGTCTGCGTTTCGCACGATGGCTGGTGGATCGCGACTCACCGACGACCGCGCGGGTGATCGTCAACCGAATCTGGCAAGCCTATTTCGGTCGTGGACTGGTCAAGACGCCCGAAGATTTTGGCTTTCAGTCGGCGCCACCCAGTCACCCCGATCTGCTGGATTATTTGGCGGTGGAACTGATGGACTCAGGCTGGAGCCTCAAGCACATTCACCGATTGATTGTCTCATCAAATGCTTATCGCCGCGATTCGAGTGGGTTGCGCGAGGATTTCCTAGACGATCCAGAAAATCAGTGGCTCGCCCGTGGTCCACGCTTGCCAATGGAAGCGGAGATGGTTCGCGATGCCGCTTTGATGGCGGGAGGATTGCTGAATCTGAAAATCGGCGGTCCCAGCGTCTACCCACCCGCCCCCGAGTTTTTGTTTTTGCCGCCGACGAGCTATGGACCCAAAATTTGGCGGACCGATCAAAGCGGCGATGAGTATCGACGGAGTGTGTACGTTCATCACTATCGAAGCATTCCCTACCCGCCACTACAGATCTTTGATGCTCCCAAAGGCGACGCCGCATGCGTGCGTCGCAATCGCAGCAACACACCGCTGCAGGCACTGGTGATGCTCAACGAAACGCAGTTTGTCGAGTCCGCACGCGGTTTGGCGTCGCGAGTGTTGCGTGAATTCCCCGGCGAGTTTCCGTGCGACGATCCAGCTATGGATCGACAGCGGGTCCGATATGCGTTTCGAATTTGCACCAGTCGATATCCGGACGAAGACGAAGTGGCTGTGCTGATAGAGCTGCTTCAGAGCCGCTTGGAGGCGTGGCTACCCGAAGCGTCCCCGGATGCCCGCAAGCAAAAGGAACAGAGGCTGACATCGATGTTGGGCGTGTCCCCACGCGTGCTCAAACAAATCGCTGGCATCGATGCTCGCGAGTTGGCAGCCTGGATGACGATCTGCCGAACCATTTTGAACCTTGATGAAACGGTGACCAAATGATGATTCCGCATCAGGTGACTCAGCGGCGTTGGTTTTTGCAGCAATGTCAGCTTGGACTTGGCCACATCGCGCTAACAAGCCTTTTGGCAAAGTCAGCGGCGGCTGTTTCAAAATCAGATTCGAACAGCGAGGCTGTGGATCATGCGGTGAACCCCATGGCTCCCAAGCCGCCACATTTTCCCGCCAAGATCAAGAACGTGATCGTCTTGTTCATGGGCGGTGGTCCAAGCCAGTTTGAATTGTTCGATCATAAGCCGGCATTGCAAAAGCTAGACGGCACATTGCCACCGGCCGAATTGCTCGACGGGTATCGATCCGCGTTCATCAATCCAAACTCCAAGCTTTTGGGACCCAAATTCAAGTTCGCCAGGCACGGTCAGTCTGGAGCGGAGCTCAGTGAATCATTACCCCATCTCGCAAAGGTGGCCGATGATTTGTGCATCATCAAATCAATGACGACTGATGCTTTCAATCACGCGCCGGCTCAATTGATGATGAGCACAGGTTCGCAACAATTTGGCCGGCCAAGCATGGGATCGTGGTTGACGTATGGATTGGGCAGCGAAACCGAAGACCTTCCCGCTTATGTTGTCTTCAATAGCGGAAAGAAAGGTCCCAGCGCCGGTGCGGGCAACTGGTCGAGCGGTTTCTTGCCGACGCTTCATTCCGGCGTTGAATTTCGTAGCAGCGGCGACCCGGTTCTCTATCTTTCGACACCACCGGGCATCAGCGATCTCGAGCAGCGTCAGACCCTCGATGCCGTCAACACGCTCAATCGTCGTCGATTGGACGTGGTAGGCGATCCGGAAATTGCCACCCGCGTCAACGCTTACGAGATGGCGTTTCGCATGCAAAGCAGTGCACCGGAGGCGATGAACCTGGCCGATGAACCGGAACACATGCTGAAGCTATATGGTGCCGAGCCGGGCAAAATGTCCTTTGCCAACAATTGCTTGCTGGCTCGTCGACTTGTGCAACGTGGCGTGCGGTTCATCCAATTGTTTCATGAATCATGGGATCAGCATGGCGGACTGGAGTCAGGCATTCGTCAGAATTGTCTTGACACCGACCAAGCGTGCGCGGCGCTCGTCCAAGATCTCAAACAACGCGGCATGCTGGATGAGACGCTCGTGATTTGGGGCGGCGAATTCGGTCGCACGCCGATGGTCCAGGGTGGCAACGATGGCCGTGATCATCATCCCAACTCATTCTCGATGTGGATGGCCGGCGGCGGTCTCAAATCGGGTCTGACGTACGGCAGCACCGATGAACTTGGATTTAACGTTGGCGAGAATCCCGTTCACGTGCATGACTTGCATGCAACGATCTTGCACTTGCTGGGTTTCGACCACAAACGCTTGACATATCGTTTTCAGGGTCGCGATTATCGGCTGACGGATGTTCATGGCGAGGTGGTGCAGGATATTCTGCACGCCTGAACGAGCTCCAAACGCTCGATTTCCTCCTCGCAGCCTCTTCCTCAACCTGATGCAGATTTGGCCCGCCATCGACCTTCGGCATGGAAAGCCCGTCCGACTCCGCCAAGGCGACTACGACCAACAAACAACTTTCGGTGACGACCCTGTTGCATTCGCGACCCGCTGGCAAGACGAAGGAGCGAAGCAATTGCACTTGGTCGACCTTGATGCCGCACGTGGCGATGATCCGTCTGCCAATCGCGATGCGGTCGCACGCATCGTGGAGGCAACCGGCTTGCCGTGTCAGATGGGCGGTGGCGTTCGCGACCAACACACGATTGAGGCACTACTCAACTCGGGTGTCGCCAGGTTGGTAGTCGGATCCAAAGCGCTTAAAGATCCTGATTGGTTTGCCTCGATGGCCGATCAATATCCCGGCCGACTGGTTGCGGGCATTGATGCTCGGGATGGACGCGTGGCCACGCAAGGTTGGTTGGAAACCAGCGATGTGGCGGCGATCGATCTGGCGAAACAATTGCGAAACGCGACGTCAAATATTGCGGCCATCGTTTACACCGACATTGCCAAAGACGGCATGATGGCCGGACCCAACGTGGAAGGCCTTCGCGAAATGATGCATGCGACGGATATCCCGTTGGTTGCCAGTGGTGGCGTGACAACCTTGGATGATGTTCGTCAGCTGGTCGAAATGGCGATGCCAGCGGCCATTGTGGGGCGGTCGCTCTACGACGGTGTCATGCAACTGTCGGATGTCATCGAGATTGCGGGCGATTCATGAACTCCTCCCGCAACCTTGGAGTTCGTGCTGTTTTTAAGTGCCGTATTTGTGGAGACTTGCGTTGTTTCACCCTCCCCAAACTTGTTTGGGGCAGGGTCGACGGGCAAAGCCTCGTCGGGGAGGGGTAATCGTTGCGAGTCAAGACCTCAGTGCATCTCGCAGGGGCCCTCCCCGAAATCTCGCTTAATGCTCGATTTCGACCCTCCCAGCTGCGCTGGGAGGGTGCTGTAAACGTTTGCCTCTGAGAGATTTAAAAACGGCACGACCTCGAAGTTTGGGGGAGGTGTGGCCGAATGGTTAGTGACACGTCGCTGGCGAGACGATTGTCACGTGGTTGGTTTCGACTTGGCCTGCAAATCGATGACGGGTGCACCAAAGGAAACCGAATACGTTTCATCGCATGAGGCGCACGGTTGCTTCGTTCCCATGGTTTGATCATCGACGACTTGCGGTTGATCACAACCGTGGCAGGACACGCGGATCAGACCCTTTGGCTCCACCAGTGTGTCCAACTGCTCATCCGTGATACTGGGAAGCTCAATATCACTCGGCTGTAGTGTCACCAGAAGCTCGTGAGTGATCTCATCAGCATCAGCCACACGGTTGGCAAGCCGACGGACACTTCGTTCAAACGCATTGCGGCTGGTTCGCCCGTTGCCAAAGTGACGGTCGCGTTTGAAATACAAATGTGTGAACCCGCGTAACAAACGACGCCGCGTCTCGGTTGGTAGCACGTACTTCGCTTTGCTCGCAATCAATTCGAAGATGCGGCAGAGGGCTTCGGGATCGTAATCATCGAATTGCAATGTCGTCCCGACACGGGAACTCAAACCGGGATTACTGCGGATCATGGCCGTCATCTCTTTGGGATAACCCGCCAGAATGACAACCAATCGATCACGTTGATCTTCCATCCGTTTCAGCAGCGTTTGGATCGCCTCGCGTCCATACTGATCTTGGCCTGATTCATCGATTAGTGTGTAGGCCTCGTCAATGAACAGCACACCATCAAGGGCTTCATCAATCTTGGCGTTGGTCTTGGGGCCGGTTTGGCCCGCGTATTCGGCCACCAAACCACTTCGATCGGTTTCAACCAAATGGCCCTGGCTCAGCACGCCTAAGGCACCATAGATTTCGGCAATGATTCGCGCTACCGTCGTTTTGCCCGTACCCGGATTTCCGACGAAGGCCATGTGCAAACTGGGTTGCGTTGTCGGCAAACCCGCGTCGGCACGATGCTTCTCCATATTCAAAAAGTTCGTCAACGTTTCAATCTGATTCTTAATCGCATCGAGGCCCACCAGCCGATCCAGCTTGGCCCGCGCATCGGCAAGCCGCTCTTGCGGCGACCTCTCGTCGCTTGTGGCGTCCGATGATGCGGGTGAATTGGTCGGCCTTGCCGGAACACGAACGGAATCGGATGGGTCATGATGAACACTGGGGCCAGTTGATTCGGACGCGTTGGAAGCCGTCGTTGGCCCGGCCCCATCGCGAAGCCGCTTCGCTTCCTGTCGCAGCCAATCAATCGCTTCCCGTGCCATGTCGACATCGGCCTGATGATCAATCGTGTTGGTTGCCGATTCGATCATCTTCACTTCGATCGAACCATCAGCCTTTCGTGCAGGTCGCTGAGCCTGAGCTAACGACTCCATCATCGCAGCCACGCGATCTTGCTCAGCTTGATCATCGTGACCATCAATCATGACAATCAAATGCGCCAAACGCATGGCCATCGTTTCCAGTTCACCCCAGCGGTCACGCAACGAGGGCAATTCGGCGAACGGACGGGTTACCTCCGACCACGTAAGGCCGTTGGCCGTTTCGATCAACCAATCAACGGCTTCACGAAGTCGCCCACCCATCACGGTTTCGCCCCAAACATGCTCCAGCACCACGCGGCCGAGCTGTCGTTGTTCCAGCGTCCGTGCTTTTGAATCGGGCATCACGCTGGCAAAGACCTTCATCACAAACCCTTGATGAAGCTCATCCATCTGCTCACGGAGCGGCGTCGCCGGAGCATCACTGCGGCTCAGCCATCCATAGGACCCATCGGCGATTTCACCCGATTCCAAAAAGAGACGTCGGGTTTGCTGGAGCGTTTCGCGGGCAAGTCGAATCGAACGCACAATGGAATCTTCGCTCGGATAAGACATTCAAACTTCCAGTCGGACAATGAAAACGCGACAAACCAACTCAGCCAATCAATGACATCAAAGATGCCGTCGTAAGTATTTGCGAGTATTCATCTTGCGTCAATGAAGCCAAGCCCGTGGGTGATTGTTGCCAACACCCAAGATCGATAAAATCCAGCCTTCAAATTTCGAATCTTTTTGTCGGAAAAAACCTTGGCAGACGACCGCGACGACGATGACCGCGATGGCGACGAAAGCGATGGCGAACCGGGCAGTGATGGTGGCTATGGTGCGTTACGAATGCTTGACCTGCCCATCGAGGACGAGCTGCGTGATAGCTATCTGACCTACGCCATGAGCGTGATTGTCAGTCGTGCCCTGCCCGATGTTCGTGATGGACTGAAACCATCGCAGCGGCGCATCTTGGTGGCGATGAACGATCTGAACCTTGGTCCTGGATCGAAGCGCGTCAAATGCGCGAAAATTTCCGGTGACACTTCGGGTAATTATCACCCGCACGGTGAATCGGTCATTTATCCGACCTTGGTTCGCATGGCTCAAGACTGGAACATGCGGAGCCTGCTAATCGACAAGCAAGGCAACTTCGGCAGCATCGCCGGGCTTCCGCCAGCTGCAATGCGTTACACCGAGGCACGGTTGTCCAGCACCGCCGCAGCGATGCTGGATGACATCAAGCTCGACACCGTGGATTTCATTCCAACCTATGACGAAGCCCGCACCGAACCGACGGTGTTGCCAAGCAAGTTTCCCAACCTGCTGATCAATGGTTCCGGCGGGATCGCGGTGGGCATGGCGACCAGCATTCCACCGCACAACCCGACCGAGATTTGCGATGCGGTGATCAAGCTGATTGACGAGCCTGACACGACCGTTGACGAGCTGAACGAGATTGTTCCAGGGCCCGACTTCCCGACTGGCGGCATCATTTGCGGCCGAGCCGGTATTCGCCGCGGCTACAAAACCGGGCGCAGCACGATGGTGGTCCGCGCCCGATGCGAAATCGAAGAGATGCGAGGGAACCGATCGCGGATCGTGATCAAGGAAATTCCTTATCAGCAATACCGCGACCGAATCGTCGAAAAGATCGCGGCACTTGTGAACAACGACAAGATCAAAGGTATCTCGGCGATCCGCGACGAGAGCGACTTAAAGGAACCCGTCCGCTTGGTCGTGGAACTCAAACGCGGCGAAGATCCCGACGTCATTCTGAATCAGCTTTATCAGTTTTCACCGCTGCAAGACACATTCAGTCTGATCTTCTTGGCACTCGTCGATGGCAAGCCACGCGAGCTGTCACTCAAGGAGATGCTGGCCGAGTTCATCCGTCACCGCGTCAGCGTCATTCGTCGCCGCACGCAGTTCTTGCTCGCCCGGGCTCGAAGGCGCAAGCATACCGTTGAAGGACTGCTGCTAGCGCTGGCCAACATTGACGAGATCATTCAGACAATCCGTACTAGCCGAACGCAACCCGAAGCCAAACAAAGATTGATGGGGATCGCCTGTCCCGCGTCATTGATGCAGCGTGCTCTTGGCGACGAGGGTTTTCGTCAATTTGTGCTCGAACGCGGTGAGGCCGATACGTACACGCTGACCAGCGTGCAGACCGATGACATTTTGCGAATGCGGCTGGGTCAGCTCGTCAATCTCGAGCAAGAGAAGCTCACCGAAGAACACGCCCAACTGCTTTCTGAGATCGCGGACTATCTTGACATCCTCGGCAGTCCCGAACGCGTCAACCAGATCATCAAGGATGATTTGGAAGAAATGAAGCGGCGTTTTGGTGACAAGCGTCGAACTGAGATCAGCGATGAAGAACTCGGCCAAATCGATCTGGAAGATTTGATCACCGAAGAGACGATGGTCGTTTCCATCAGCCATCGCGGCTACATCAAACGAACGCCGACGAGTGTGTACAACACCCAGCGTCGCGGCGGCAAAGGACTCAAGGGTGCCAAGAGCGATGACGAGGATCCGATCGAACACTTGTTCGTCGCCAGCACACACGCGTACCTGCTATTTTTGACCACGACCGGCAAGGTGCGTTGGCAAAAGGTTTATGACATTCCTCAGCTCGCACGCGACGCTAAAGGTCGGGCCATCGTCAATCTGTTGAACATGGACGAGGGCGAGCAGATCGCGGAATGCCTCGCGGTGCGTGATTTTGACCAACCCGGATATTACGTCGCGATGGTGACGCGAAACGGCTTGGTGAAGAAGACGCCGCTGGAACAATACAGCCGTCCCAAACGTGGCGGGATTATCGCGATCAAGCTGCGTGAAGGCGATGAATTGGTCGACGCGGCCGTTGTGGGGCCAGGTGATGAAATTGTGCTGGTGACCGCGGGCGGCATGGCGATTCGTTTTCGAGAATCGGATTCGCGTCCCATGGGCCGCAACACATCCGGCGTCAAAGGCATCTCTTTGATTGGCGATGACCAAGTTGTCGGCATGGCAATTGCCGATCCGGACGCGACGCTGCTGACGCTGTGCGAAAACGGCTATGGCAAACGCACGCCGTTTGGTCCCAACCTGGTCGATGTCAGCGGCGAGAACATTGATGACGCCGAGCCCGAAGAGACAGGTGATGATGCAACCGCAGTCAGCAGCTCAGCTCGCTATCGAACCCAGCGACGCGGCGGGAAAGGCTTGCGGGACATTCGAACGAGCGAGCGAAATGGCAAAGTGATTGGTATTGCCAACGTCGTCGATGGCGACGAATTATTTTTGATGACGGCCAAGGGAAAGATCCAGCGGATCTCCGCGGGCGACATCAATGTGATTGGTCGCAACACGCAAGGCGTCCGGATCATGAATGTCGATGACGATGATGCTCTGATCGCCGTCGTACGCGTGCCACCGGAAGAAGCCTCCGCGGAAGCAGCGGTCGTGACCGAGGCCGCGACTTAGGCATGTCTCGTTTAACCCGTAGCCGCGGGCGAGGTTGCAGTTAATGCGAACCATACCTTCGGGAATCGGTACAACGAGACAGGTTCAAGCAAGACCAGTGAGCTTCATCTAAACCACAAAACTCAACAGCGTCACCGTCAACAAACCAACGCCGAACAGTCGACGCATCCACACGCCTATTGGCTGTTGGATGCAATACCAAGTCGGCGGCACACGTTCGTGTTCGCTTGTCACGACGGCGTCATGAGGCAACGCAGGTTGCAAACGCATCCAAATCCAAGCGAGCAGTCCGATTGTCGCTGCCAATAAGGCGGAACAAGCAAATTGACTGGGCGACCATATCCGTCGCTGCAGCGACTGCGCGATCGCAAGGCTGAGTTGTGACTTGATCATTTCCTGATGCGACGACTCATATCGATCGAGCCAATCCTCAGATTGTTCCACGCGGCGACGCCAGCGCTGCGGCCAAACGGACTCGGACGCGTCCTCACGATGCGATACGAGATGAAATGCGTCGTCTTTGGTTTCAACCTCTGATGCATCCGACTGATCAGTGACCTCTGCGTATCGACGAGACGTTTCCGCGATCCAACGCATCACGGCAACACCAGTATCGCTCCGCGGAGGATACTGATTGCACAATGAAGCGTGCAAACGAGTTGTCGCTGGCTCATCGGCTGGCATCGAAAACCGAACCGATTGATCGTCAATTTGAAGCGTAACCAAGCGATTCTGATCGACGCGCTGATCCGCTTGCCAGATCAGCATCAGACTTGCCAAACTGATCCCCGCAGCATGCACGAGAGGCGAACACAACGGAAACAAGCGACGGCCACGGAACATGACGGTGTTATCGGCACCGTCAAGCGATGACGATCAGTAAATAAAAACCGATCATGACGAACTTCCGCATCAAGATTTGTGGCGTGAGAACGATCTCCGATTTGCAAGCCTGCGCCGCGGCCGGTGCCGACGCAGTCGGTCTGAATGGATTTGATCGCAGTGTTCGCTTCGTTGATCCGGCGTCGCCGCACACTGTGAAACTGGCCGAAGAAGCAAAACGGCTTGGCCTCACGGTTGTGGGCGTCTTTGTCAACGAAACCGTTGAGCGTTTGAAAACAGTCGCGGACCGTTTGGAGCTGGATGCGATTCAGTTGCACGGCGATGAATCGATTCAGATGGCGACCGCACTTTTGCAGCACGGTGTTGAGGTGATTCGAGCGGTTCGCTTGCCGACAAAATCGCTGACGATCAGCCAGGTGACCCGAGCCGTTTCAGCTTGGAATGAAATCGGCTGCGACTGCTTGATTGATGCCGATGCGGGAGCTGCCTACGGAGGCGAGGGGCGAAAACTAGATTGGTCGGTACTGGGGGACTGGAACCAATCAACCGATACAAATTGGATTTTGGCCGGCGGACTCAACCCAACGAATTTGGCCGAAGCCATGCACACCAGCGCCGCGACAAGAGTCGACGTCGCAAGCGGTGTGGAGCAACCCAAAGGTCAGAAGTCGGCTGCGTTAATCGAGCAGTTTGTTGAGATTGGCTTGCAGTGTTTGCCCGACCGCCGGCCGCACACTGACCGGGGCGTTGACTCCCAAGCATAAGCCGATGACACTTTCGGCTTGCCAAATCAGGGTATCGTGAACCGCTGAGAAAGGGTTCGCTATCTGATTTCAGTCGCGGTCGTGGCGGAACTGGCAGACGCGCTAGGTTGAGGGCCTAGTGGGAGTTAATCCCGTGGAG
>JBCCJB010000039.1:0-17473 GCA_039028015.1 Planctomycetota bacterium | reverse complement strand
TTGAAAGCGGTTCGATGACCGCCGTGAGGTGCATTGCCCGGCGAACCGGGTGACCAAACTTTGTAAGTGTGACCGATGCGGTAACCACTTTCTTCAAGCAACAGCGGATACGCCGGTAGCGAGAAATCCCATTTCGCGCCCGATAGGATCGATGCGGTGCGACAACGATAAAATGGTTGCCCACTCATCAGCGAACTACGGCACGGTGTGCACGAGGGCGCGCTCACAAACGCATTGGTGAATAAGACGCCCTCGTTTGCGATCGAATCAAAGTTGGGCGTTGAGATCACGTCGTTGACACCACCAGGCGATAGCTTGCCATAGGCGCTCGCGTAATAACCCCAGTCGTCGGCAAATGCCATCACGATGTTGGGCCGGCGGTTGGCGGTGCTGCTGTGGGTTTCGTCGCCGCGACTTGGGCGTGGGCTAGACAGGCACACCAGCAATAGCATCGCGGTGAGGAAAAATCGGTCTGGGCAACGCACTGGTGAACGCTCACGACAAAAGCGGGAAGAAATACCACGACGATGGATGAGGAGTGTAATTGCTTCAGGCGGCGGATTGGTGTCGCAGATGGACGTGTTGACGAATTGAAAGGATGACGACTTCGCTTGATGGAGTTCAGCAGGAAGTGTCACGAAATTCTTATTTTCGTGGCCCGGCCGTGTGTTGCTCGACGCATGAGTTGATGCACCGATCTTGCGTCGAGAACCAATGCCGCCCGAAACTTCCAATCCATTTTCGCTAACCATTAGCGCTGATCAGGGATATGCCCTTTTCGGCATCGCTTTGCAGCTGGGTGTCGCGTTTCTTTGTGGCTGTGCGATCGCTTGCATTTATCGATTGGTGCGACCGCGTCACAAGTTGTTGCCGTCGTTCCCGGCAACGCTGGTGCTGTTGACGATCCTGTGTGCCCTGCTTCCCCTGGTCATCGGACAGAACGTGGCTTGGGCATTCGGTCTGGTCGGAGCCTTGTCGATCGTACGTTTTCGAACGGCAATCGATGACACGCACGATATTGCATTTGTGATCTTTGCCGTGCTGATCGGCATGGCCGTCGGCGCGAGTAATCTCGAAGTTGCGGTTACGGGCATCGCTGTCATCGGAGCTGCTGCCCTGTTGGTTCGACCTGGCCGTTCGATTCCGGCTTGGGCAAGCAGCGAATCAAAACTGGTCCTTCGAGTGGCGGCGGAGACCGATATCGCGTCGGTCGATCCGGCTTCGATGCCCGACCTGTTTCTGAATACCGATCTCACTTCAATCGCAACCGGGAAACAGGGGGCGACGATCGAAATGATCTACCGCGTTCGGTTGGCGGCGTCAGCTGATCCGGCAGCGCTCATTCAACACTTCAATTCCATCAATGGCGTCCAAAGCGTTTTGCTTCGTCGCTAACCACTTCGTCACCTCTTCCACGTACGTCTCGTTTTGAAAGACCTAACGATGCTCAAGAACTTAATCGGCCTGCTCGTGTGCATGACCATCACGGGCGCTCTGACGATGACCAACGCACAGCGTCCACCGGGCGGCGGTTTTGGATTTGGATTTGGCAGACCAGGTGGTGGTGGCCCAGGTGGCGGCCCTGGCGGTGGTGGGCCCGGCGGTGGTGGACCCGGTGGTCCCGATCGTTCTGAAACCAAGATCGTTGACCAATTTGATTCCGATCAGAACGGTTGGTTGAATGCGAAGGAGCGATCAGCTGCTCGAGTGTTCGCGGCCAAGTCGATGGGAGAGAAACGTGGTGGCGGATTCGGATTCGGCGGTCCCCGCGGTCGCGGTGGACCTCCGGGAGGCGGTGGACCATTTGGTCGTGGACCATCCGCTGAAGCGACACCCGGCCGTCAAATTATGAAAACGTCCGTCGACTTTTTTCCTGATGCTGGTCTTTATGACGTCGACATCGTTCGCACGGTGTTCATTGATTTTGAAAATGACGACTGGGAAAAAGAACTAGAAGACTTTCGTCGCACTGATGTCGATGTGCCAGCGACGCTGACCGTGGACGGAGAGGTCTACGAAGGTGTCGGAATTCACTTTCGTGGTGCTTCCTCATATGACCACGTTCCATCGGGTTTCATGCGGTCCCTCAATGTCTCGATGGATACCGTCAATTCGGATCAGAGACTGTATGGGTACAAGACGCTTAATCTGCTCAACGCCAACGGTGATGATTCCTTATTAAGTACCGTGCTTTACTCGCACATCGCCAATCAGTATCTGCCGGCACCCAAAGCCAACTTGATGAAAGTGGTCATTAACGGCGAATACTGGGGCGTTTACACAAACGTTCAACAGTTCGACAAGATTTTTCTGACCGAACATTTTGGTGCGTCAAAAGGAACGCGATGGAAGGTTCCCGGCAGCCCCAACGCGGACGGAGGCCTGCGTTATTTGGGTGAGGAACTTCAGCCTTACCAAACACGTTTTGAAATGAAGTCCAACGATGGCAAAAAAGCATGGCAGAGGCTGATCAACTTGTGTCGCGTCTTGAATGAAACGCCCACTGATAATCTGGTCGCCGAACTGGAGCCGATCCTCGATATTGATTCCACGCTTGCCTTCCTGGCTTTAGATGTCGCGCTCGTGAATCAAGATGGTTACTGGACTCGTGCCAGCGACTATGCCTTGTTTCTGGATGCCGGTGGCCAGTTCCACATCGTCCCACACGATATGAATGAGGCGTTTCGCAGTCGCGGCGGTGGTGGGCCTGGTGGCCCCGGCGGTCCTGGCCGTGGTGGACCCGGTGGTCGAGGTCCAGGTGGTGATCGCGGTCGTGGTGGTTTTGGCGGCGGATTCAGTGGGATGTTTGGATTTGGGGGTCCACCCAACGATCGTGGCCCCGGCAGCGGTCCTCCCGATGATCGCGGTCCCGGAAGTGGTCCGCCACGACGTGGACCTGGCGGGGCTCATGGTGGCATTGACTTGGATCCACTCGTCGGCCTGGATGATGACCGATTCCCGCTACGCGGCAAGTTGTTGGCAGTGCCGGAGCTCAAGCAACGTTACATGGAATTGGTGCAGCAGATTGCTAATAACTCAATGAACTGGAGCGAAGTCGGCACGCTGGTCCAATCCACTCGAGACATGATTGATTCGGACGTTGCAGAGGAGACTCGTCGCATGGGAAGCATCAGCCAATTCCGCCAAGCCACGGCCGACGATGGCTCGCTCAATCAGTTCCTGACGGCGCGACGCGACTACCTGCTCAATGTGTCGCAGTGGTGATCTTAGCTTTCAAGAAAGCGATCTCGTCACGTGGAACGCCGGTGCTCAATGACGCTGGCGTTCAGTTTGTCAATTCGACCACGCGTGCATCGCTGCGGTTGGCTAACAAACCAAGCACCTTCGTATCGAGTTCAACTGCAAACAAGCGAACGCTTCCATCGACCATCGCAAAATGCACTCCGCTTGGATGCCAACTACCAAACGAAAACATATCGGCGATGACATCATTGGGACCGTTGGCCAACCGGAGACCGGGACCGGCCAAACGGCACGAGGCGGGAAGGTGATCGCCGTCATAAGCCGGTGAGTCTTCCGGAAACGTTCCCAGGCCATCAAGCGAAATGAATTTCTCACCAAACAGAAAGGTGTTGGACGTGCCGTCCCGCACCGAAGCCATCTTGATACGATCAACCGGTGCGATCGCGGTGCCGTCTTTGCAGTGCGGCCGAACGCTGATGATGACTCCTGAACCGTTGCCACCGAAGTAAAAGTCGGTCGGCAAACCAGCCGCGCCAGGCGTCAAGTCACCATGGTTTCCTGCGTAGTCGCTCAGTGCACCCAGGATATCCAGGGACAAGGTTTGCGAGCGAGGCGGGAGTGGGCATCCGCATGGCAAACGACCACCGCCGCCCATCACCGTGGTTCGCAACTGACGTGACCCAATCGGTTTGGTTCCGCTACGACGCGATGGGCAAAGGAACACGTCGGGAACAGTCATGCGGAGTTCACCGGGATGGGAATGCCACGGTTGCGACATGTCCCATCGTTGTCCCAGCGAAACCTGTTCGATGTAGGGCAGCACCCGTGCCAGCCAAGTTGGCGTTTCGAGCCCGCATCGATCGGCCGCGTCGGCATCCGGTCGGGATTCATAGCGGGCGGCGGGAAAGCATCGCAGCGCGTCATGATGCAGATGAGAGGCCAAAGCCAATTGCCGCATTCGATTCCTGCAATCGGTCGCGCGAGCAGCCTCACGAGAGGCTTGCACTGCTGGTAGCAACAGTGCGATCAAGATGCCGATGATTCCAATCACCACCAACAATTCGATCAGCGTGAAGCCACGTCGATTTGAGATCACTTGCATAAAGATCTATTGATGAAACGAAAAAAGGCCCCCGCTATTCCCGAGAGCCTAATCGAAAAGAACTCGCAACGCCCTACGGAAATCGTCTGTCGTGCGGGCGACGTTAAAACGATCTCAAGACAAACCTGATTCGCCCGACACGCAATCACGTTGGTCAACCTGCGAGCTCGGTGAGCATCAGTGATCACGCGACCGTCGCGATGTCACGACCACGACCATGGTCACAGCGGATAAGACGAGCAGGCTCGATGGTTCCGGTATGGCGGTTACCTGAGTGCTCCAGCCGATGTCGCGCAAAATGGCCAAATCCAAATCAGTCAACGACTTTCGGGTTCCACTAAGGATGTTGGGATCCATCACAACTTCTTGTGGCATCCCGTCGGAGATTCGTGTGCTCATCAGCCCCGTGGCAAAATGAGCTCCGCTCACACTATCGATGACGCCGATGCCATCACCATTTAAGGCGATGACCTCGGGGCCGAGCCAATCACTTGCACCGCTAAGAAGCGCGTTCCAGCTATCGGATCCACCGATTCCGAGCGAATGGAGGGTTTCGTGCAGGGCGACTGAGTAGAAGTCGAATTTACCGGGTGCGACTGGGATGGTGTGGTCGAAATGCCAACTCGCTTCTAACTCGGACGTGGAATCGGCAAAGCCATCATTGTTTGTGTCTTGATCGAACCAAGCGCTTCCAATTGTGGCTCCAACGTCAAATGAGTAGGGATCACCACTGACGTTACCAGTCAACGTCAACATCGTCGGACCGTCACCTCGGTGATGCTGATGATTTGCTTCCGCGTCCGCGATGGCATCGGCAATGGATCCAAACCCACCTTGGCCCGAGAGAGAAAAGCCAGCCCCGCCCGGTCCAGCTCGCCCTAATGTCGATCCGCCTAGATTCTGAGCACCAACAAATAACTTGTATTGATTAGCCGAAAGTGTTGTGTCGGTAATCGTTGTGGACAGCCCAGTCGCGGGATTGGTGTAGTTGTAGCTGAAATCAAAGTTCAAGATCGTTTGAGGTGAAAACGAACCACTGACGCCCTGAGTCACATCGTTCGTGATCGCACCCAGGTTCGTGGTCAGAACCGCGTTAATGTCGGCCACTGCGGCTTCAAGCGCTAACCGTGCCGTCGGATTGCTGCCGAAGAAATTGTTGTTCGCAAGATCGTCGCTGTAATCGATCATGATTTCAGCCCTTGCGGTCGGCGCGAGCAAGGTGAAGGCAAGAACAAGTAAGCCAGTCAAAGCAGAGGATTTCATGACGTTCAAAATTGGCCTAAAGAGAAGCAGAACGCCGTTAGCGTATTGCAATGGAGTTGCTGGATCAAGCGACATGCACCCCAGCGCATTCAGCAGTCGTCCCGCGATTTAATGATCTATCTAGCCGAAGCACCAAAAGCGTCCTGACGTCGGACCGTTTTTGAACCGACGGGTGAATCCAGCCTCAAATGGTCGCTTCTGATCAAATGACTGATTTCATGCTGCAGCCGATCCGCTCGCTCGACCTGATGTGAACAGCGACACTACGACCAGGGTGGCCAAAGAAAGCGGAATCGTCACGATGCCGGGTTGGCTGAACGGGATGATGCTGGCCGCCGGGTCAAGTCCATAGACTTTGTCATAAGTGTCCGCCGACATCAGAATCCAGCCCAGGGAGCTGAACATGCCGACCGTGATGCTGGCGATGATGCCCGCGGCGGTGGTGCGTCGCCAAAACAACAGCATCACCAGGGCCGGAAGATTCGCGCTGGCCGCGATGCTAAATGCCCAGCCGACCAAGTAACTCACGTTGAGTCCCTGGAACAGAATTCCCAAACCAATCGCAGCGATACCAACGACGACGGCCGCCATTTTCGCCACACGCACTTGCTGCGTTTCCGAAAAAGTCAGGCCCAGCACACCGCTCAAAATGTCGTGCGCGACGGCACCGCTGCTGGCCAAGATCAGCCCGCTGACCGTTCCCAGCACCGTGGTGAATGCGATTGCGGAAATGATGGCAAACAGGAACGGACTGATACTGCGAGCCAGCAACGGTGCGGCCATGTTGTTGTTGGTGACATCGAGCGCTCCGCTCGTCATCGCGCCCAGGCCAAGATAGAGCGTCAACACGTAAAAACACCCGATGCTGGCAATGCCAACAATCGTGCTCTTCCTCGCTGCATCACCGTCTTTGACCGTGTAATAGCGAATTAGGATGTGTGGCAGCGACGCCGTGCCACAAAACAACGCCAGCATCAACGACAGAAAATTGATTTTGCCTGACCAGCTCGCTTCGCGAATGCCGGCAAAACGAGGGTGCTCACCGGGACGTAAGATCTTGTTGCCCGATGTCGGCTTGGCGGTGTAAATCTTGGTTGCGGTTCCGTCGGGATGAGAAATCGTACCGCTGCTCCACAGCATGACCTCACTTCGCCGCAGCACATCCAAGAACTCGATCGGTCCGAGCGGACCGGTTGAGTTCGCTGATGCAGATGATCCTGACTGGAATTCTTTAGGCAGTTTTGTCAGGTGACCCACTGGTCGCAACTCTCGTTGTTCATCGCCGCGTCCTAGTGGCATGCCGTCAACCAACGTTTGGCCGGAACGCGAGCTGACCGTCTGGCACGGCAAGAGCAACAGCCCCTGTTCAGTCATTTGTTTTCGGTACGCATCAAAGCCGCCGCCCGACTGATGCGCAAAACGAATGTAAGGCGATTCATTTGGCCATGCGTCGTCGGCGACTTGATAGAGCGATCGCTTGAGTTGCGTCGCAATGAGTTCATCACTCGCATTGTCGTCAATCGCGAGCGGACCCATCACTTCAAAGGAGGTCACATCGCTGGTGAAACCTTGCTGCAAAACCATCACGACCAAAAGTCCGCTAAAGACGACCAAAAGCGAACCTTTCAAAAACTGAACCCACGTGGTCGACACCATGCCAGCGGTGACCACGATCGTGATGACAACCGCACCGACCAGAACAACACCCTGCCAATGCGAAAACCCAAGCAGTGGTTGGATCAACACGCCCGCACCGACCATCTGCGGGATCAAATAGAAAACGCTGACGATCAGGGTGCTGATGCCCGCGGTGGCCTTGATGCCACGTGACTGGAACCGGGCATCAAGTGCGTCCGCGAACGTGAACTGACCAAGTTGTTTCATGGGCTCGGCGATGACGAACAAGGCCACGATCCAGCCAGCCAGATAGCCAATGGAATAAAGGAATCCATCGTAGCCGTAGGCCGCGATCATCCCACAGATGCCCAGGAACGAGGCGGCTGAAAGATAGTCGCCGGCAAACGCGACCCCATTGATGAACCATGGGATCTGGCCATGCGCGGCAAAGTAGCCCGCAGACGATTTCGCTCGGCTGCCCAGATAAAAACTCAGACCGACCGTAAAGCCAACAAATGCAAAAAAGACCACCACGGCGGTCGGCGATGGGTCATAAATCATTCGCTGTCCGCTCGCGTGTTGAGCGTTTTTTGATTGCCTCGCTGCGTCCAACCGTGCATGAGCGACAGCAACACCGCAACGATGATCAACGCGAATCCGTAGACCGTGGCGAGGTTGAGTCCCCGAACAATCACTCGTTCCATCAGCTCGGGCGTGAATGCGTTGATCAGTACAAATCCGACATAGAACAACGCATACAAAACGAACAGCAACAAACCCGAACGGGGTGGCGAAATGGTTTCTTGATCTGATTCGGCTGCGACGTGATGGTTCATTGGTTGGTTTCTCGCAGGCTGAGACAACGCTGACGGGCGACGATGACGTGGTCGAGCACTTGAATCCCGATCAATTTCCCGGCCTCGGTTAATCGTTCCGTCACAGAGTGATCTTGCCGGCTCGGCGTGGGATCGCCCGAGGGATGGTTGTGAACCAGCAGCACGGCAGCGGCGGCGTCGCGAATTGCCGGTCGAAACACCTCTCGTGGGTGCACAAGACTTGCATCCAGCGTTCCGATGGTGATTTTGTGGGTGCGCATGGGTTTGTGTTTGGTGTCCAGCGTCACGATGTGAAATTCTTCTTGCACGCCATCGTCAGCCAAATATGCAAACGTCGTCGCGCAGTAAGCGATCGCGTCGGCCGTGCTGGTGATTTTCCTTATCTCTGGTGCGCTATTTTGTTCGTAAGACGCGATGCGTCGACCCAGTTCGATTCCCGCTAAAATCTGCGCGTAACTGGCTTTGGTGACAGCCTTGGTGATGTCACGCATTTCGCTGAGCGAAAGATGTCTCAAACGGTCGATCCTGCCGGGAAAACGAGTCGCCAATCGGGAACCACCGGTAATGGCCGATTCGCCAACGACACCCACGCGAATCAAGATCGCTAGCAAATCAGCATCGCTGAGCGATGCGACGCCGTGCTCGATCAAGCGTTCTCGTGGTCTTTGTTGTTCGGGTGAACGTTTGACTTGATCGCCATGAATTCGTTTGTCGATCCAGCGATGGATTTCTGCCGCAGGATTCTCGCTCGACCATCGATAACGCGGTTCACCATCGCTTTCCTGGTCACGCTCCAACAGACCTTCTTTGCAGATTTGATTGATCGTTCGAGTGACGAAGTGTGGTGCTACGTCGCCGACCCATTGGTCGACATCCTGGCGCAGGAATCCTGACTTCGACGTCAGCGGCATCAAGACTGATTCATAGCGAATTCGCTTTTCTTGGTCGGGTGATCTGCGATCGACTTGCAGATGCTTATCTGCATTTCCTAGTGACGCGGCTCCCGTTTCGCACGACTCTGTCGCTTGGCGGGGCGCATTTGTGGATGGCTTTGGAATCGGTACACTCCGATTGCGAGCGGTGAAGATGCAGCGGGCCAGGGTCACTACAGCTGATCAAACTGACCGCCCAAACGGACCCATCGTCTGAGTTGGCCGTGGCGACCTTCATCCAAGGACACCAACGCCGGTGTCAAACGGTAACAGAATCCAAAACATCACGTGGCACGATGAGCAGCATCTTTCAGAAGATTATCAATCGCGAAGTACCTGCTGAGATTGTGTACGAAGATGAGGATTGTCTTGCGTTTCGTGATATCGCGCCGCGAGCTCCGGTGCATATCTTGGTCATCCCAAAACGAGAGATCGTTTCCCTAGCAGACCTCACTGACGATGATCAGGCGGTCATGGGTCGCTGTGTTGTGGTAGCGGCGAAAGTTGCCGCCGAGCTGGGACTCACCGATGGGTATCGGCTGGTCGTCAATTGCGGCGACGACGGTGGCCAAGAAGTGCCGCACCTGCATTTTCATCTGCTCGGTGGGCGAAAGCTCACGTGGCCACCGGGCTGATTTGAAATTGAATTGAGCTGGGTCGCGTCAAGATTCGGCGGGCGTCAAGATTCGGCGGGCGTCAGGATTCATCGCTATGAGCGTTCTTGCCGTCAAATTTTGCCCAAACTGCTTGATTGGCCACCCTGTTTCGCTATTCTACCTCGGACGAGGTTGGTCCCGATCCCGCCTCGCTTGGATGCATAGGGAACCCCCTTGTTGTCGCGATTGGTTCGGGAAGTCGCGGTCATGCTTGGTCACCCGAAAAAGGTTGGAGATAACGTTCATGCGGTGCAAACAATTCGTCGTTGGTGCAGCGATGTCAGTGGCCCTTGCGGTCACGGCCAGCGCCGGCTCGTTCGGAAGTTACGGCAGCTCAGGCGGAAGTTATGGCAGCTATGGCAGTAGCGGAGGTTTTGGCTATGCGAGTAGTGGAGGCAGCAGTGGTGGCGGACTGTTCGCCGGTTTGCGAGCACGCATCGCCGCAAAGCATGCCGCACGCGCCAGTTATGGCTCCTCGGGCGGCAGCTACGGCTCGTCTGGGGGTTACTACTCGTCGGGTGGCAGTTCGGGATCACACGGTTCTTCCGGCGGATTTGTGACTCGTTCGTACGCTCGACGTGCGGTCTATTCCAGCCACGGTTCATCCGGCGGCAGTTACGGTGCCAGCTACGGATCGTCGGGTGGCAGTTATGGTTCGTCGGGAGGTTATCGAGTCGGTTATTACGGAGGCAGCAGCGGAGGATCTTCAGGCGGCTATTATCGCAGCTCGACAGTTCACGCTGCCCCGGTGACCTACGCGGCGCCCGTCGTTCACTCGGCGGCTGCGACCAAACGAATCGTGCCGACCGTTTCAACACCAAGTTATGCCATTTCAAGTTCGCCCTTGCTTGGAACGGCGATCACGATGGGATCGTCGCCTGTCCTTGGCTCGATTCCGAGTACAGCGATTCCAATGGCCAACTCGACCAGTGTCGTTGGCTCCACTGTCATCGATAGCGAACGCTACGAAAGTGCGAAGCCAGCACTTGACCCTGCTCTCGATGACGATGTCGCACTGTTGACAGTGGCTGTTCCTGTCGAATCGGCCAACGTGACCGTCAATGGCCATGAAACCACCAGCGGCGGCATGGTTCGGCAATTCATGTCGCGAGGTCTGAAGGAAGGTTTTCTCTACACCTATGAAGTGGTCGTCACTTACGAGGCTGACGGGGAAACCAAAACGGATACGAAAACAGTGAAGCTTCGTCCCGGTGATACCGAGCGACTCGTCTTTTCGACTCTTCAAGGATCCGAATCCGAGTCGGAATCGGCTATCTCGCAGACAACACCAAGTGTTGACTTACGAGTGGATGCTGGCGTCGCTGCGGAATCATCGCAGTTGGAAACGATGATTCGTTTGTACGTGCCAGCCGATGCGGAAATCACGCTTGCCGGAAATCGCACCAGCGGCACCGGCACGGTAAGAACATTCCGCACCACGCAGTTAGCGGAAGGAGAAGCCTGGGAGGACTACACGATTCAGGTAGTCGTTTCCAAGGATGGGCGTCGACTCTCGCAACAACGAACGGTCAGTGTTGATGCGGGAGACTCAATCGAATTAACTTTCGATTTCGATGCCATGACGATCGCGATGCGATAGGAAAACTTGCATTCGGCTGAGATGCCGTCGTCAAACAAAAGATCAAGCCACGTCGCACTGCGGCGTGGTTTTTTATTGCGCTGTCTCGATCAGCTCGCGTTCAGCCACCATGATCCCGCATCAACGGGTTCGTGATCGCGCCGTTCACTCTCCTGATCATCTTGTAGCGACGATTCGATTTCCAAGCCCCAGTCCTTCTGAGCGACTGCAGCGGCGGCCGCTTCGTCTTCGTCAATTTGGCCATCGGCCGGTTCACGTTGGAACCAAGCCCACTCGATAGACGCATCGGGGACGGCAACGGGAATAGGTGCCTGGATGACGGGTGCCGGTTTGGGTTTTGGACGGCGCGGTGGCACGATCGGTTGACGCACGGTCAACTCCGGTGCACGCCGTCGTCGGTAATGACGCCGCATGGTTCGGAATCGATAGGGTGACGGTTGCGGGCTCGACTCAGCGTGTTCGATGACCAATTCAACCGGCTTGGGCACTTCCGGTTCGACAATCACGACGGTTTCGGGTTCCGGTTCAGTGATGGCTTCGACCTCGGGTTCCCATTCTTCCGCCACTTCAGGTTCCGGTTCGTCATAGGTCACTTCATCGACCATTTCCGGTTCAAGGATAAAGGCGCGGCCAGGTTCACCTTGGGGTGGCATTTGACGGACCTGCACATCAATCTCATGAAAGATCTCAACAATGTGTTCGTGGCAGGTGAACATCAGCACTTGGTGGCCCAACTCGGCAAAGGTCTTTAGCGTGCGTGCTGCCGCGATGGCACGTTGTCCATCGAAATTCACCAGCACGTCGTCGAGCACCAGTGGCAACATCACACCGCGTCTCGCGTAAGCAGCGGCCAGCGACAACCGCAATGCGATGAAGACCGCCTCGCCGGTGCCTCGTGAAAGGACTTCCAGTGGCAACGATGAGCCTTCGGCGTCGTCAATTTTCAATTGATTGGTGCCCAGTGGTGTCCAGATGCGGACATATTTGCCGTCGGTTAATTGATTCAGAAAGCTTGAAGCTTCACGAAGTGTTTCCGGTTGTCGTTCGCGTTCAAAGGTCCCGCAAACGTCTTCCAAAAGACAGCTGGCCGTTGCGAGTGTTTGCCATCGGCGTGCCACGGACTCAAGCTGCCGCTCGATGCAACCCAGCTCCAATTTGGTGGTCATCAATCGATCATCGCCACCGAGTTGCTTCATCGATTGGGCCAGTTCGCCTTGGGCCGTTTGTAGTGTGGCGATGCGTTGCTCCGTCTCGCCCATACGTGTCGTCAAAGCCTCCCATCGTCGTTCCAGGTCGGTAGCTTTGGCACCTTCGATTTCCCGCTCAACATCGTCGTATTCCACGGTTGAACCGATCATGGATCGAATCTTCTTATCTAGTTCTTCATATTGATCGCGCATCATGACCAGGCGCGATTTGGCGTCGACCTGTTGATAAAACTGTTCGGCGGTGGCAACGCCGCACTTGGCCCACAGACCACGACGTTGTTGCTCGGCACGCTCAAGCGCACGCACATGTCCAGCTTGCAGCTTCTTCAGCTGCGTGTCTTGATCCTTGAGTTCTCGACGGCGACGAAGCCAATGCGATTGCCGCGCAACCTCTTCATGAAGATGGTTGAGTTGTTCTAGCGGATTGCTACTATCGTTGCGGTGGGAAACCAGCCGTGCGGAGTGCGAGGTTGTCTCTCGAGGTTGGATTTCGTCACTAGGCTCATCGCGGTCGACTAAGGAAAGCGTCTCATCGTCGCGTGCATCCATGGCCTCCAAATAGAGTGCTTCGATCCGTTTGGCGATCGTTTGTCGTTCCTGCTGACGTTCACGACGCTCGTTTCGCAAATCAGTTAGTCGTCGGATCGATGTCAGCAGGGTCTCGTAACCATCACCGAGCGCGCGGACAGACTTGGGTGAAAGTGTTTTGGATAACCCCAACCGATCCAAGGTGGCCGTCCATTCTCGTTTCGCGGTGTGCAACCCTTCGGCGGCACGCTTGGCCCGTTTATAGGACGCTTGATAGGACTGATCAGCCGCCTCATGGGCGTGATAGATCGGTAGGGCGTCTTCCATATCCGCCAGAAGTGATTCGGAATCTCGCAGCCGAGACTCCAGTGCATCCAGGCTGGTACCTGGGCTGAGCCCCGCAACGCTCGCATCGGCTTCGCTACGTTCCGATTCAATGTCGCGAATCTGCCTGCGGGTCGATTCAATCTGACGTTCGCAATCTTCCAAGTCTGCCGATGTGCTGCGTTGATTTCGTTCACGACTGAGGTAGTACACCAACAGGGCCAAGGCTCCGATCATGGTGTAAATCATGCCGGTGGTGGGGCTCGGCCGGGCGACAAAGAACGTGATGCGAAACACGTGGAAGAGGCCGTACAGCACTGCCATCCCACCGCCAATGAATGGCACGCCCAACAACATCAAGCGATCCAGTGGGAGCGCCTCATCGGTGCGGAGCTCGATCGATTCACGTTCGAGGTCCTTGTAGTGTCGCAGAAGTTTGTCGAGGTGCTGCCCGAGTTGGATGCGATGTCGCAGCGCTGAAATGGTGTCCGTTTCACGGCGAATCGCCACTTGCAAATCGGATTCGCGGGCACGCTGAAGCACCTCTTGCAATTGGTCGCTCAGTTTTTCGAGACGACCTTTGTGGTTTTTGCCTTCGTCTCGGGCTTGCTTGAGCAAGAACATCTGCTCTTTAACGTGCTTGGATGGACCCGCAAGGACCGTCAGTGTTTGACGCGACAAGTCCGGCATTGCCTCGATGTCACCATCCAAAATTCGCAGGCGATCGTCGTCATCGATATTGAATCGGCCGGCATCCGATTCCACCTGGGATTCGGCTTTGCCAATCTGAGAGTCCAGCCGCGAGATTTGTTCCTCAAGGGCTTCAATCCAAGTGGCTTGCTGATTGGCAGCTTCAATTCGGCCCTGCAAATCGAACAAGCGTTTGTTGACGGGAAGTTGTTCAGCCTTATCCCGAATGGCGCGTCGCTTTTGCTTGACCTCTTCCAGCTTTTGTTTTCGTTCCTCCATCATCGCGTCGATTTGCACTAATTGACCCGGCGCCTCGTCGGGCAAGTGCGTGTCGGTTTCCACTCGATGGATGTCGGTGGCCAACTTGTCACGGTCTTTCCAGGGTTCAAACACACTGGTGGCGATTTCAACGCATCGTGATTCGCGTTCCCAAACATTCATTCGGCCACGAAGCGTTTCGATCTCTTGTGATTGAGCGCGTCGTTGAGTGGCCAATTCGCTCCAACGTCGCGTTTGACCGGTCAAACGCGTGACTTCATCGCGGAGCTTTTCTCGACGAGACATGAGCCCCGTCAACTTCCCCGCCGCGGCAAGCTCTTCGGCCTCGTCGATGATGCCATCGCCGTTGGCGTCAACCACACCACCGATGATTTCGCGGCGTCCGCCGCGGAGACTCCGCAAGACATCGACCAATGAAACGCGGTCCAGACCGCTGCTCAACTTATACAGTTCGTCCGCCGCAGCGGTGTCGTCAAGCGTGCTCAGTTCTTGTAGCTCGCGAATGCCGATGGCGAACACATTAGTGAAGATCGGCTCATCAATTTGACCCAATAGCATGCTGAGTCGATGTTGACCCTGACTGAGTCCATCCGTCCCCGTGACCGTCAACTGCCCAGTCACGCCCGCATCGGTCAACTGACTGTGCCGACGAATTTCGTAGCCGCCACCCGGTCCGGTCACCGCCACGGCTCCCCCGGGCGTCCCGCCATGAATGGGTGGAAGGTATCTGTTGCGTCGATCGTCCGTGAAGCCGTAAAGCATCGCTCGCAAAAACTGCATCAGCGTGGTCTTGCCAGCTTCGTTGGGACCGTAGAACAGTGTCATCGTTTCCGGCAACGAGTCGACCGACAAACCCGTCCAAACGCCGAAACCGTCAATTTGAATGTCTTTGATCTTCATGATCGTGTTCCCCCATTGACCCGATGAGCACCAAACTTGGGTTTGCCACCACGTAGCATTTCCACACCCAACAAGGTTGCATCATTGAGAACATCGTCCTTGATTCCCGCGGGCACATCGCCCAACAGGTTTGCCGCTGTCGACGATAAATCGGACCGCTCTTCGGTGAATGGCATCAAGTCAATGGACTTGGAATCATCGCCGTCACCAACGTGGCGGTATTTTTTCGCGGCCCGCAAGAAATCGCCCAAAATCGTATCTTCATCAAACCACGAAGCGGGATATTGTTTGGGCGGCCGGATCGACAATCGTGTGGTCCAAGCAACGGGATTCGCGACGCCGTGATCGCGGCGGAGTTGTCGCAGTAACTCGCCGGGATCGCCAACCAGACCAAGCAGTTCCGCATCGGCGACGGTCACGTCCCAGGCGATCAGCAGATGACGCCCCTCGGCTTCGTTGGCGAGCTCATTGATTTTTTGGCCCAGCAAATTCCGCAAGCTTCCGACGGCGCGTATGTCCTCGGCATCAATCGTCACATGGCAATAACGGATGTGATCACTAGCAACGTGATGCACCCGAGAAGTTCGCTCGGCATCAATGTCAACCACGGTATAGCCGTGTGATCCCGTTTCGCTCATGCTTCGACCTTGCGGGCTGCCCGGAGCCACGGCGCCGGCGGCCGCTCCCTCTTCGATCGACGCGTGATTGTGGGGACCGCCCAACGCCCAATAATCGATTCGGGCATTGGAAAGCGCTGCGACATCCGCCGTGCCATATCCCAACCCGATCGTGAACATGTCGCTGTCGTCGAACTGAAAGCCAGCGACGTTGAGCAACGATCGTCCCTCGCTTGAACGACCAACGATCTGGCAGATCGCCCGTCCCGCACGCTCGTACGTGACCGTCACCGCACGATCTTTTGGAAACAGCGTGACATTGGGCGGAAGCGGTACGGCTTCGGGCCATTGCTTTGGGTCATCGGCCAAACCGTGAACCCAATAAACCGGCGTTGCTTTACTGTGCAGTCGCTCGAATCCATCAAGCAGAATCGCCATTCCGTGCGGACCGGCCGTGACCGGGTGCAATAAGTCACCGGACAACACCAAAAAATCGATGTTGTCCGCCGCAGCGGCTTCAAAGATTGCCATCACGGCATCACGGGGAGCCGTCGCAATGGCATCACGCAGGTTCGGCGGAAGCGAATCCAAGTCGCCAAGCGGGCTTTCCAAATGAAAGTCACTGGCATGGATGAATCGAAAAGATTCCTGCGACATCGTTTCCTCCTTGAAACGGAATGGATCATCGGCGTGAAACTTTAGCGAATGTCATGATTTTCCGCAAAAGCAATTTCGAGTCGTCAATTCGGCTTTGAAAACACATCGTCAAAGAGCATCTGACGATCGGTATCGCGATGTCATCACGGATTTCGGTTCCCCGCTTTTTTCCCAGCACCTGGGTCAAACCGGCTTGACAACGATTCCACGCAATTCGTATTGCCCAAGGCGGCATCCATGACGTTTGCACAAAACACCCATCCGTTCCGACCGCGAAGAAGGAGAGTCGCGTTGAATTGCTCGCATCACCCGCCAAGGCGGAAAGAATCGTTTCCGAAAGGGACGGTTCCGGGTGTCCCACGGCACACACCGGCTCGACTTGCTTTGACGGTTGTTCTGTCAACGGTCACGTCGTTGTGTTGGACCGCTTCGTCGAAGGCGCAGTTCACACCGATCCAACCGCAAGCGATTCCTGCCAATTCAGTCACGGCTTCGGTAACCTCGGCGACGCCACGCCAAATCGTGATCGCCGCCGAGACCGCTTTGGCAAAGCAAGATTACACCACCGCGGTGAAGCAGTATCGCAGTGCCATCGCAGCTGGTGCCACCAAAGATGCCACGCTGGCAACACGATTGGCCGGACTTAAAACTCAGCTGACACAAAAAGGCATCGATGCGGAGCTGTTGGAAATGCCCAACGCCGTAGCGTCAACATCGACTCGTCGTGCTGAGGCGCTCCGCTTGACGGCGATTGGTCGCGCGGCACTTGATCGCGGTGATGCGGTGACCGCCTTTCGCCACGCCAACCAAGCCTCGACGTTAGGTGTGCCCGACCACGAGTTTGCTCCCGGCGACCCGCGCCCATGGCAGCTTTTGCTGGATGCCAAATCAGTCGCCAAACGCCAGGGCATTGCTCCCGAACAACTATCTGGTACGACCGCGCCAGCGGCAGGAACGTGGGCTGGCACCTTGAACCCGCATGCCATCGCACAGAATTCCGCTGCACAAAATTCAATCGCACAGGGTCCAAGCGCGCAGGGTCCCATCGCACAGGCCGGCG
>JBCCJB010000038.1:0-17787 GCA_039028015.1 Planctomycetota bacterium | reverse complement strand
GGATTGATGACCAGATTGGGTGGCTGATGATCGGCGACCAGGTCACGCAGCACCTGTTGTCGATAATCTAAACGTTGTTCGCGTAGATCGATGCCGTTGAATTCTAAGCAGTCGAAGGCATGAAACATGACAGGGACGTCGGCAAGCAGTTTCTTACCGACGGTCTTGCGTCCGATTCGACGCTGCAGCTGTGCAAACGGCAACACTTCAATTCCGCTGGGATGCTCAGCAAGATCGGTCGACACGCAGCTGGCCAGAATTTCGCCATCGAGCACCGTTCCGTTGGGTAAAAACTCGGCCGCCGACTCCACTTCCGGGAACCGACCTTCCATCAAGTCCTCGCCCCGTGACCAAACGAACGTTTGACCACCGCGCCGGATGACTTGGCCGCGAATCCCGTCCCATTTCCATTCAGCGATGAACTCGTTGAGTGGCCCCAGCGATGCGATTGTGTCGAGCGACTCGCAGGTCGATGATGCTTTCTCGTCGTCGCTACTTGATGTGGGAACCGCATGCGCTAAACAAAACGGATAGGGCCGGCTGCATGACGCGTCATCGGTGTCGGTCGACGTCAATCGATCCAAAAACCCCGGATCGGGTTTCCAGTTGCCCATCAATCGATGCGCGATCACGTCGGCGGGAATGTCGGTGGCGTCGGCGAGCCCACGAGCGACCAATCGTGCGCTGACACCAAGCCGAAAACCGCCGGTGATCAGTTTCATCAAAATCAAACGGGTTGTTCCGGAGGATTCCCGCCACATCGTGGTGACGGCGTGACGCTGCTGCGACTCATCCATGCCGGATAGCGGCAGCACATGGTCGGTCAACCAACGGCTAAGCGGTCGATCGCTGACGACGCCATTGTGATGTTCGGGTACCAGCAACGTGATTGTCTCGGCCAAGTCACCCACGCGGTCGTAGGATTCGTCAAGCAGCCAATCGGGAATGCTCGCCTCGGCAGCGGCCCATTGCCTAAGCAAACGTGTGGGCACCAAACGTCGCGTTCGGGTGTCCTTGCTACGACGACCGCTCAAATAGGCAACCGCCCAAGCGGCGTCAATTCGAGGTGGCGTTCCGGGGTCGTCGGATAAGCAAGCCCGGAAGAAATCGCTCATCGCGGCTGTCTTTTCGTTCGTCTTGGTCGTTTGATCGAGACGTTCGAAAAGTTCCGCGAAAGCTTTCATTGAAGACGATGTTGCAGCACTGGATAGAGAATCTTGTCATCGTCGGCTGCCGCGGCGTTGTCGTCCTCATCGGCTGCCGCGGGCTTCGTTGCCGCTAATTGTGCCACCGCGACCACTTCGTTGATCCAGCCGTCAATTTGCTCGGTGGTCGGTGCTTGGCGTTGCAGTGTTGTTGTTGGGGAAGACCCATTGGTCGACTCGGTTGGGTCGTCCCACGAGGCTGGGATCTCCGCGATTCCGATCGACAAGCATTCACCGGTGACTTCGCCATGTCGTGTGCGGGCCGGCGCCGCCAATGTGATACCAATCGAGCCCGCTGCGGCGCAGACCTGTTCGGCCCGTTGTAGTGTTTGAGTGTGGGTCAATTCTGGCATGCTGATCAAAATCGTTGACCCGTCCAAGCACCCAATACGGTCTTGGTGTCCGACCACGGTGCGAATCAATTGCAAGACGCTACGCATGGTCGCACTCCCGGGGTGACCAGTGATGCGAACCGCCATCATGTGATGCGTCAAACCCGAGCGATCATGTTGGGTGATGATTTCCTCGATCAACTCATTCATGGTCTCGCGATCGGGTAGGTACCGCAGTGCCTTGGGTCGCTCACCCATCAAAGCCACATCGATTCCGGACAGATCCAGTCGTTGGATTTGATGCGTGGACGTGTCGTCGGCGGTACTTGCCGCTTCGGATTCGGTCTCTTCTGTCGCCATGGCAGCTTCCGAAGCCATCTGCCGCGCCTCCAGCAGCATTTCATCGACGCCAGCTGAGTCCGCATCACCCGCTGATGGTGCTGACGCACTCACGCGGTGCATTTCACCTTCATGCCAGTAATGCGTGCAATTGCGTCCGACTTCTTTGGATTGGTAAAGCGCCTCATCCACCCGCTGCAACCATGTCGTGCCGTTCTCTTGCTCATCCATTTGTCCAACACCAATGCTGGCGGTGACTTTGAGCCGTTTGTTGTCGAATTTGATTTCGCGGCGTCCAATCGCTTCACGAATGGTCTCAATCAAATCCAACGCTTCAGCCAAACTGGTGACGTCCAAGAACGCAGCAAACTCCTCACCTCCATACCGCATCACCGCACCGTGAGGGCCCAAACGTGTTTCGAGCATGCGAGCGAGCACGCGAAGGACCTCATCACCGGCTTGATGCCCATGAAGGTCATTGAAGTTCTTGAAGTGATCGACATCCATCAACATCAAAAAGCCCGCGGCCTCAACGTTCTCGACTGCTTGTGTCGTCCGCGCTTTGAGTTGTTCGTCAAACACGCCTCGATTGCCAATTTCCGTAAGCGCGTCGGTTTGGGCTTTTTGCCGAGCAGACTGAAGTTGCTTGGTTTGCTGCCGCAATTCAGCCTGAGTTGATTCCAGTCGTGAGTGCATCAACTCATTGGCTTGAATCAATTGCTCGATCGCATCCACGGCGACAGGTGGCACGTTGGATAAATCGGCGACCTGCAGTTTCTCACTGATTTCCTCGACCGTCGATTGATGCTCATCGATGTGACCGGCAAATGCTACGGCGAAATCTCTCAATCGACCCGCAACGGCTTGGACGACCGATGGGTCAGCTGAATCGTTGGATTCAGGTGACAGCGTTTCAGCACTGGTTGAAGATGCGATTGTCGTGGGATAAGAGGCTGTCGAGCGTTGCTCACGCTCATCAGCCAAGTCGGCCGCCGATGGCTGCGCGAACAGCACGCGCATGGCCCACCCACAAGACAAGCCAAGTCCGGCACAGCTAATCGCAATCAGAATATCGAGCCACATAGTGGGATGTAGGTCGACGGTGCTGATGCGTCCAGTCGATGCAACTTTGGCCGCTTCTTAAAACAGCCGAAATCACCTGTTCTTCCCAATTTGCGGATGGGCGCGTCAAAACGCCGTCAAATTTCGCAGATTGACGTGGTCTGAATCGAAAAAATACGGAATAGTTACTCCAGGCAGGATTCAAAGATTCCGTCGGTCACCCAACAACCCACCCACCGCGGTTGACTTCGCTGACGACCCAAACTTGATCAACGGAATGCCCCTCAAGTCACCGCGCCCCACCTTGCTCTCCCATTCAGCCTGCTTTGGGACGGATTCTATATGAACAAAACCACGTTACCGACCCGCGAGCTCTCGTCGACAGCTGATTTCGATGTCGCAGCGGACGAACTTGATCCCACCGATGACGTCTCCGCTCTGGCAGCACTCGCACAAAGCAGCGTCGCGGAGCTTCGTTTTCTTCGTGTCGATGAAAGCGACGATCAGATTTGTTTGTCCGGCCGCGTTCGCAGCTTTTATCACAAGCAACTTGCCCAAGAGACCGTGCGTTCCATCGCCGGTGGACGTCGCGTCGTCAATGATGTGCTCGTGCAGTAGCCCCGGTCCAACGATTGGTTAATCCAGAAGATTAAGTGGGCCAAAGCCACGACCTATCCGAGGTGCCGTGGCAATCGTTCGTTGCAACCACTGGAGCGAATCCGAAACGGCTTGTTTTAAACCGCTTCCGTGGGCCAGCTGAGCAGCGATAGCAGCCGACAACACACAACCGCTACCATGCGTTGACTGGGTTTTGATCCGCGGCGACTGAAATGTGATGTGGTCGTTTTCGAGCATCAGCAGATTGCGATTTTGATCTTCAAAGTGGGCTTTGATCAGCACAGCGTCGGTTCCCAACGCCATCAATAGGTTGGCAGCCCGCAAAAGCGATTTGGGTGAGTCAATTTTGATTCCTGATAACGTTTCTGCTTCGAAGCGATTGGGTGTGATCAGCGTGGCCGTCGGTATGAGCTGCTCCCGGAGGGCGGCCACCGCATCATCTTCGATCAGGCGATCACCGTGTTTTGAAATCATGACTGGATCGACAATCACCGATGCGTTTTGCGTCGCGAGTTCGGTTGAGATCGCTGTGATAAGGTCCGCATTTCCCAACGCACCAGTCTTGATGGCATCGACGGTGAAGTCATCTGTGACCGCCCGGTACTGTGCGAGCACCAGCTCGACCGGCATTGACTCAACCGCCAACACGCCCAATGTGTTTTGCACGGTCAATAGCGTGACAACCGACGCGCCATAACATCCCCAGCGATGAAAGGTTTTCAAGTCCGCCTGCAATCCCGCGCCGCCCGATGGGTCCGATCCAGCGATCGTCAATGCAACCGGAGATTGAGTTGCCTCAGACATGCAAGTCTAAGTTGGTATTGGCATTTCGAATGCCAACTGCGGCGGGCGATTCCAGCGATGTGGGTCGAGTCGACTCAGGCTGATTGAGTGTTAGCTGGTGGCGCGATTGGCGTTGATCTTGATGCGATCTTGGATCGCCTTGCCACTGCGACGAGGTGTCGGATTGTCCACGCAAATCGACTTCAACATCGATTCGTTCCAAGCGGATACCCTGCGTTTCCAAGCTAGCGCGCAACTCAGACATGTTTTCACGCAGCACTTGGCCCGCCATTTCAGACTGGGCAATCATGCGTCCTCGCATCACGCCATCTTGGATTTGCACATCCAACTGAAGCGAGCCCAACTGTTCGGGTGAGAGTCTCAAACGAACTTGACCACCGTCTCGCCCGAGATGTTGAAAGCTGCGGCTGACTCGCTGGACAAGCTTGGCTCGCTGCACCGCGGTGAGTGTCTCGGATCGCGTGGCTTTGCCGGAGCCGTTGCTCGCATTCTGATGACCTGACCCCGGTGCGCGAGGTTGTTTCTCTGAGCTTGCGACCGGATGCGTCGGAGCGGTGTTGGATGACGTTCTCGGCGGCGGGAGCTTAACGCTGATGGATGCTTGTGGTGCGGTCGGCGATGTAATCGTGGGATTGAGTGTGGCCGAACTTGACGCGGTTTGGATTGCGGTTGGCTTGGAAACCGTTTCGGCTTTGGTGGTGTCGATCACATCCGGCGGTGTTGCATCCTGCTGCTTAGCGGCGTTTTGATCGTTGTTGTTGGATACGCGGTCATATCGCTTCGTCGCTTGACCGCCGGTGTAGCGTCGTCGGTCAGGGCCTTCGTCTGACGTCGATGTCGTTGCAGGCTGCTTGGCTGTATCGACGTCCGTATCGTCAAGGGAGACTGTTTCTGGCTCCGCGTCAGCTTCGATAGGCGTTGCGCGAGGCAACAATGGCTCGACTTCATTCTCAACAGCTGTGGACGGTTCAACGGAAGGTCGTTGAGATGCTGACTCGTTCGCGGGCTTCTTTGTCAGCGTTTCACGAACTGGGTTCGTGGTCACATCCGCGACCTCAACCGTTGTGGCTGTCGATGCGTCCGTCACCAACGTTTCGTCAGCAATGGTTTCCGTTTCATCGCCCGGCAATGTTGTTGACGACGCCGACTCCGGTTCGCGATCTTGTTTTCCGGTTTGCGTTGGCTGCTCTGGCTGTTCACTTACCAGTTCGGGGTTTTCAGGAACGTCAGATGTTTGCAATTCTGGCTGTGTTTCCGTCGTCCCATTTGGTTGCTCAACCAAAGTCACTGCTGCGGTTGGAATCTCTTCGAACGCTGTTGGTACGTCATCGACCAAGGCGTTCTCGACGTCGGGTTGTTCACGCGGCGCCTCATCGATTGAGCTGTCGTCGTCCGTCGGGGCGTCGACCGGTTCGACCGGTGGTGGTGTCGACGCTGCGATTCGCGCAAAGACTTCGGCGAATGGGTCACCGGTGGCATTGATGGACAGTGTGTTTCGTGCTGTCCGTTCGCGTTCGGGGGACGAGGTCTCCGCACGAACCGTTGGCGTCAGTTTGGAACTGCCCGCAAGACCGGATTGCGTCGCCGTCATCAAACCGTCTCCACCAGGACCCATTGACCATCTCGATTGGCGGTGATCCTCAGTATGGACGACGTTCGGATCGTCAGGACGCCGTGGCGTCGCTAGCGATTTCCCCCCGCTTCGTCGATCAAAGAGGTCGTTGGCAATCCGTCACCAATACGGCGTAGGATTTCGTGCAGCTTGTCCGCTTCTTCAGGCGATGCAAACTCCGCCAATATCTCTGATCGTTTATCGATCGGCATGGCTTGAATGATATTGACCACGTCATCGATTCTTTCATCGTCAAACATTCTCAAGAGCATTTCCTTTGCCTGATCGGCTTCGAGTGCCTGGAGCGTGCGTTGCACTTCGCGAAGGCCCTCTTCCTGAGCTCCGACTCGAATTTCCTCAAGTCTTCGATCGAATGCTTGGCGGCGTTCGTCAAAACGTTCGCGTTGGAGACGAAGATCTTCCAACATCGACGCAAGCTCGTCTCGGAATTGCCGCTGGCTCCGCAGACGCATGTCCATGTCCAAGCTCTCTTGACGCCGGGCTTCGAGGATTTCATCAAAGTCGGGCTCCTCGCGATCTTCCGCTTCAGCCAGGATTTGTCGCAGCTCATTGCCTGTGATATCGATGCCGTTGAGCAGGGCAATGATCTTGGTGGCCGTTGTCGCGGTCAAACTGCCACGGACACCGAAATAACCCACCAAAATGCCTTGCGTCAGACAGGTCGCGACACAGGTGGCGGCGAATAATCGAATCAGGAATCCCATCAAACCATGTTCCGTCGTTGGTGTCGCGATGCCGCTTGATCGTCGATAATCGCCTGATCGCGACGCAATTGATCTGCGTGAAACTGATCCTGTTTGACTTCTCGCAATCGCTCGAGTCGTTTGACTTCGGTTTCACAATCGGCGAGCCTGCTTTGCCGTCGGTCTCGTTCGGTTTGCAATTGAGTTAAGGTTTGAACCAAAGCGGTATGTTCGGCTTGCAACTGCAGCCCATAACGACCAAGCGTTAGCAATTGATCCGGCGATGGATTGGTGCCGCTAGCCGCATCCGATGCCGCGCTTCGACTTTGTTGACGCTGGGTTTCAAGCTCGTTGATCTGCATTTCGATCTTGGCGATCGCCTCGTTGGCTTGTCCCACTTCGGCGGCGGCCGCATCGCGAGTCGACTCGTGAATCTTCAGCAGCGTTTCGAAGCGAAATTGAAATTGGGTCATCACTCAGCTCGCGCGGTACCCGTTGCTGGTTGTGGTGACGGTGGTGCTGATGCTGGATCAGCAATGGTTGGTGGCGGACCCGCACCGGGTTCCGGATTGGTGACCGCGGCTTTTCCAGCGGTTGCCGATGCCGCGGCCAACTGAAGCAGAATCTGTTGCGATTGAGATAGGATCGCAACTTCGTCGGAGGATTGTTGCAGCATCAAATCGATGGGATCACGCATCGCGATGGCCGCATCAATGCGCGGATCGCTACCCGATCGATAGGCTCCGATCGAGATTAGGTCTTCGCTCTGCTGATATTGGACGAGATGCGACTTAATCGTAATGGCAGCCTGCTGTTGCTCCGGTGTAACCAAGTGTGGGTGCAAACGTGACAGGCTTTGGGCAATGTCGATTGGTGGATAATGACCCCGGTTGGCGAGCGTCCGTGACAACACAATGTGTCCGTCGAGCAGGCCTCGAAGCGTATCAGCGATGGGTTCGTTGGTGTCGTCGCCTTCGACGAGCACCGTATAAAAGGCCGTGATGGACCCTTTATCGGTGCGACCGGCCCGCTCAACAATTTGAGGCAGCATGTTGAACACGCTTGGTGGGTAACCCCGCGTGGTTGGCGGTTCTCCCGCGGCCAAACCCAATTCACGTTGGGCCATTGCCAATCGCGTGACACTGTCGACCAACAGCAACACGTTTTCACCGGCATCGCGAAAGGATTCGGCGATTGATGTTGCGGTCCAAGCGGCGGTGAGTCGTTGTGCCGCCGGTTGATCGCTCGTTGAAACGACAATCACGCTGCGTTTGAGACCGGCATCGCCAAGAGCCCGTTGGATGAACTCTTGAACTTCGCGGCCCCGCTCGCCAATCATGGCGATGACGATGCGGTCAGCCGAACTACCTCGTGTTAGCATTCCTAAGAGCGTGCTCTTGCCCACACCGGAGCCCGCAAAGATTCCTAGTCGTTGACCGGTACCACACGTCAACATCGTATCGATGGCTCGGACACCGGTTTGAAACGAGGTGTCAATCGGTGGCCTCTGGAGTGATCCCGGTGCGGCGCGCATGGCATCGACGCGGCGCAGATCAACGGGTAGCGGTTGTCCATCGATTGGTCGGCCAAAGGCATCGATCACGCGGCCACACAAGCTCGGACCAATCCCAACCCACAATGAACGTGATTGCAAGCGAACCGGATCACCGGCGGCAATGGCACCGAGTGGTTGCAGCGGTGACAGGATCGGACGCGTGTCATCGAAGCCAATCACGCGTGCTAACGTGGGATGGTCCAAGTGCGTGCCGACTTCGCAAATCGCTCCAATCGGTGCCGTCATGCCTTGCACAATCAACGCGTCACCGGTGATTGCCGCGACGCGACCGGTCACGTCAAACATCAACGTGGATTGCAAACGCTCGCTAAACGCCGCTGTGTTAGGCAATGGTGGTGGATCAAGAACCAGCGTCATGCCAACACTTCCCGTAAACGATCAAGTTGTGCCATCAGGCCGGCTCGAATCTCACCGCCATCCTGACGCACACGCACGTCACCCAACTTGAGCGACGGATCGGGGATCACCGTGGATGATTCGGGTAGGTCGGGATTGGCGAGCAGTTCATCAAGAAGCTCTCCAATTTCGGCCAAGGTTTCTGGATTCACCGCAAGCGTCAAACGTTGTGATGATCGCGTGCTATGAACGGCTTCATGTGCCCAGCGTACGATCGTATTTCGATTGAGGCCGTCGTTGATTGACAAGCTTGGCTCATTATCAAGAGCCTGGGTCGTTGGACTTGTCTCGCTTGTCAGCGCGCTGTCCGGTACTGGTTTCTGTGATTCCGTATCGTCGTGGACAAGCGGTCGCTCTGATTCCAACTGGGTCATCACGATGCGTTCGGTTGCAGCGATGATCATCTCTGGGAGCGTTTGACTGAACGCGTCCATCCAAGCTTGATACTGGGTTTGCATCGCAGCGACGGCGTTTTCAAGTGAGTTCAACTGCGACTTCGCCTTTGACTCGGCCGCTTGATTCACCTGTGCCGTGAAATCCTCTTGGGCAGCCGCTTTACCGTCGTCGTAGCCTTGCGATTTGGCATCGTTGCAAATTTGCTCTGCGTCCAAACGTGCCTGGGATAGCATCGCTTCAATGTGAGAGCGACAACGTTCCAATTGAGCCAAACTGGACTTGGCAAAATCATCCAAATTGAAATTGGCGAGTCCGGCAACGCCTCCTGGGATGCGACTCACCACGCCGGTCGTGCCGGCCGTCACCAAATCGCTGGGTTGGTCGTTGCGTGCCGACTTCGTCGGCGCGTCGTGATCGCTTGATGCTGATGCGTCGTTTGTTGTTGGTGATGCTTCGTTGGCGTCGTGAGACGGAGTGACGCCCGAGCGGTCATCGTTTTGCGAATTCGGTTTTAAGATCGTTGCCATGCAAATCGCAATTCATTGAAACGATGAAACGTTAGCTCTGGGTGTTGGATACCAATCAAGCCGCCGCGGTCATCGGCATGGCTGCTTCCGTTGCATCGCCAGCGTCGATGGCGGCTTCGATAAGCGTGGATTTGGCGTCATCAATTTCGCGCAACTCCAACGAACCCATCGAAGCCAATTGACGCCGCACCTGATTGGCCTGCGTCCTTGGCAGACAGGCGATCGCCGCATCGGCGGTGTCGTTGGGCAAACCACACAACGCCAGAATCGCCACACGGGTCGGAACACGAGCCAATGACTGACACAAAACCTTTGGCGGCAATGCCACAAGCATCTGATGGATTTGATCGGTTCCTCGCACCTTCCGCTTCGGCTCAACGGACACCGTCTTTTTGTCGGATGTTGATGCCGAGACGTCGACATCACCGACCACGCGGAGTCGTGCGATAGGATCGGGTTCGTCGGTCAGATTGTTTGGTGCTGGCCGAACGGGTTGGGATTCGCCGACATGGGGCATCTCTTCCAAAATCGCTCGCAGGCGAGGCGACGCGTTGAGCGCTTCGTCTGGAATATGCCGAGCGACGGAATCAGCCGGTGCCGGGGGCCGGTCAAGGTCGACAGCAAGCGGACCAAGTAACGCACGCAGCTCGCGAGTGTGGGACTCGCCTGCGAGTTGGGTGACGCGCTGCGAAAACGATTCGGCTAAATCCTGAATCGTGCTTTCATCGATTGAGGGAAGGCGGCCAATTCGGACCAATACATCCTGACGTCGCGAAGGCGGCATTAATTTGATCAAGGCTGCGGCACGCTTGGGTGGCATCTTCGACAGCACCACTGCTACCGTTTGGGCTCGCTCCGCTTTGAGCAATGACATCAGATCGGCATTGCTGACGCCATAAAGTTGAGTCCCGAAGTGATCACTGACCGGGGACGCGAGATTTGCATCTCGATCGACGTCGCTACGTTGGGATGAGGATGGGAAAATCTGCGATGCGACACCGCGATGCGTTGATGGTCTGGTGCCGCTCAGTTCGAGTGTGTCGGCGACGCCATCACCTGCGGCATACGCCCCGTTGGATTTTGCGGTAGCGGCTCCGCGACTTTGACCATCGCGTCGGACTTCACGTCGCATCGAGCCGGTAAAAGACTCTAGGGCACGCCGGCGTTCATTGGGGTCAATGTCCAATAGACGAGCTAGTTCGCCACGTAGTTTTTGACGCGAGACCGCGTCGAGTGACGCGAGCAGCTTGCCAGCCAGCGTCGATGGCAAGTCGCGGACCACGATCGCGATGCGCCGCAATGAGGCTGCCGATCGCGCGTCACGCGCGCTACCAGTCTCATGTTGCGGGAATCGAGATTTCGAGATCGTGTCGGCGTCGTTCACACTTGGCGATCGCATCGGGGAATGCGGCTGGATTCAGGGTCATTGACCTATCCCTGATCCAAGTGATTTACCCAATTTGCCAGCGCGATCGAAAGACGAAATCGTTCACTTCGGTGTCAGTCGCCACGATCAGCCGAGTTCGCTAGTCATAGCTGAACATTGCGGTCGCTTTGCAGGCGTGATCGACGATCAAACGGACTCAGAGCCTATCCGGAAACCAAGCGAATTTGCTTTATGAGCCGTTGGCGCTAGTCTCGGGCCTCAATTTCGCATTGCATTTCAGATGCCGCCCGACGCTAGCGCGCTCGGCTCAATGGTTTTCGGATAGGCTCTCAGTGGGTTGAGAAACCTGTGGGAAAATCAAAACGGACCGTTTCACCGGGACCGACTGAAAATCTTTTCAAGAAATGCCAGGAATCATCAGCCAGGAAATCGTGTTCAAGAATGAACTGGACCGTGTCATCGGATTGATGTGACAGCTCAAGCGATTTTTGATCAAAACCGGTCATCAGATACGGATCGCTCGGGGCACCCGGCCACACGTCGCTTTCCATCCACGGTCCGCCCCGACCTTTTGGTTTCCCCAGTTTCCATAGGTCATCGATCTCGCCAAACCACAAGCAATCGAAGTTGTCCTGCGATCGAAAAGTGTGATTTGAATTGTCGGGTCCCGATGCGATTCCGCTCATCACCAGCAGCCCGCGCCACACGGTGAAGTCTTCGACGGCGAAGTGGTGCGACGCGACGGGTTTGATGCGGCGATAGTCGGGTGCGTATGCAAATTCTTTGATCCGGCCTTCGGCGACGCGTGGAATCTCGTAGAACGTGCCATGCAGATTGCCGAGAAATCGTTCTTGAACGACTTCCCGAATAGCACGCAGGTTGTTGTGCTGATCAAATGCGGCATCACCCTTGGGTAGTCGATAACGTCGTCCGTCGGCTCGCTTAACAACGACCGATGCCGCATCGACATAGAAGTCTTCCGTGAGCGCTTGACGTTTTTTGTGTTGATCGATCACACCACGATTCGTTTGCAGCTTGAAACTCAATCGTTCGTCGATTTCGTAGAAACGTTCTCGTCCAGAACGGTCCTTGATCCAAAACCGAAGGTCGCGTGTCGGATGTCCCGGCGTTAAAAGCGACTGCGTTTCAGAATCAGCGCCCGAGATGGGTGTGACTCCTAAAAAGTGATCTTCCTCATTCGCTACCGCGACGCGATTCGAAAAGGCATGCAGCGTTGCGGTGGCTTTGGTTGCTTGGTCGCTTCGTAATCGCAGCCAGTGAGCATTCAATGAGTCGGGCAGCTGTATCGACTCGCACTCACCGCCCGCTAACGTGACGCTATCGAAGACTTCCCATTGCCCGTTTCCATCTGGATCGATCTCAACATGAAATTGGGCTTCACTGACACCCTGTTGAAAAAGATGCAGCGTGCGAAATTGATAGCCTGCGATGGCCATGGGATCGCTGATCGCATCCGCGTGGACAAAGTCATTTCGCCAAAGACTGCCCCAGCCGATTGGAGGCCCTTTGTCGGACAACGATTCGTACGACGTGAAGTGCAGATTGGACTGAACTTGTCCCGGAGGTGCTACCGTCACGCCATGCAGGCTCGCGTCTTGACTGGCCAAGACCAAGCGGTCATCCCAAGTGCAAAAATCGGTGACGATCCGCAGCATCGAATTAATGGGTCGGAAGCCCGCGGTGTTGCCATCACCAAAGCGCGCAGGAAAATCAAACAGCGCATTATTGATGAAGGCCATGTATCGGCCCGGCTCAAATTCTCGGATGCGAGGCCATTCGGTGTAGCCGCCCGTTCGCATGTCAATCGAGTAGCTTGGTTTGGGAAAGCGGTATCGTGACCAGTGGCCGTTTTGCCGCGATTCAATGATGGCGGACTTTTCGTCCCAACCAAGCGCCCAGAGTGGATCGTTTTTCTTTCTCGCACCAGAAAGCCCACCGGGACCGGTCACATCCAAGAATTGATCTCGCGCAATCAATTTCCAGGTGTCACCATCCCATTCCGACAGCGAACCCAACAGCGTGTGACCTTCGGGGTTGGCAGTCTTAAAGAACTGCGATGCGTGCCGTTGGGCGCGATGCAGATCCTTGCTGTAATCGATCTTCCAAAAAACCGAGGGGGCCGGTTGTTCACCGTTGTTGGAAATCACAAACACGCCCTGTCCCGTGTAGGCACCTTTGGCATGCCAGCCCGCAGCGGGTTTGGTGAATAGCAACGTCGCTTCCAGCGTCTGCACGTCAACTTCGTAGACCGCTCCCTCCTGCGTCAAATACGGGACTTTGCGATGCGGTTCATGAAGATGCCGCGATACCGCTGTCAGCCGCCCGGGAAGCGCATTGCGTGACACGACACGGACACTTCCCTTAGCGTCGATGAAGTAACAGCCAAGAATGAGTTGATTCGATTCAGCGTGAATCATTCGACAGGCATGTGTGCCGCCGACGCTTGCCGGATGCTCTTCATGGTTGTAGTTCGCGTCGATGACGTGAAGTTTGTCGTTGCTGCCTTTGAGCGCGTGGGATGTGTAGGACAGATACCAGAGCTTTCCCGCCCACGGAACGACGCCTCCAATGCCGCATTCGGAACTGCTTCGACGCGCGTTCGAATTGAAGGCCGTGAATTCGGGATAGATCCCCGATACGCAAAGGGGTGGGCCCGCTCTCAAAGAAACCGAAGTCAGCACGACCAACATTGCAGCGGCTATCAACCTGCGGAAATGAAAGCCATCCATTATGGCTTGTTCGTTCGGATGCCTTGCAACATACCGAGGTTGCATTTGATGACCCAAACAAGTTGTGCTGCGTCTGGATGAAGTCACTTTGGTTTCCTGTCATGGGATGCGGGGTCGTTGCGTGAGGGGCTTGTCGCTGACTGCGTTCTTGCAACATCAACCGAAGAGCCGGTGCGGACGCGGAGCGTCGGAGGCGATGCATTGGTGCTGAAACGGTTTGCAAAACCGTGGGCCAGATCATTTGAGACGGTCGCTTGGGTCAGGCGCGCCACGATGAACGTGACCAGGTCATTGGTGTCCGATTGCAGGAATTCCCTCAGAGCTGGGCCATTGATGGACACGCGACCGAATTGCTGGCCGCGTGGCACAACGAATCGCCCCAATTCAGCAACATCACTTTGGTTCAGTTCGGTTGTTTCTGATTGACCAGCAGGTGCGTTTGACCATGAAATGTCTGATGCCGACCAATCATCTTCAGATTCTGACCTGCGCCCACAAATCTGATCCATGAGTTATGAAAGTTAATCAGCCAAGGAGTATCAATTACCCCGTGCTCTGTTGTTAGCGAAGCTAGGTTTCCGCACCGCTCGCGCGCTACACCGGGTGGGACTTCATGAGGTCGTGAACTTGGCCAAGAACTCAGGGCTGAAACGGGCCTTCCTCAAGAGTGGTGTCGACAAAAAGAAAGACCCACCACCAATGAGTGAGGCCGACCGTCAATGGACCGCAGCACACTTCGCCGACGACGTGAGTGCTCTTGCGGATCTAGTGGGCCGAGACCTGAAGACGCTATGGGGAATTGCGTAGCCTCTTCTCCACGCGAAACCCAAACGTTTCTGTCATGAAGCAAGACGGACTTCCAAGTCCGTCATCGCTTTGACATATCGATCGACAAACAATATTGCCCATAGTCCCGATACACAACGTATTTCTCGAGCACCGACGCCACTGCTCACGCGAACGGATGCTTACCGGGCCAGCGCCACTTTGGATGGAAAACACCGTGATTCATGGCATTACCAGCGCATCAGCCGATTTGACGCTAGCCACGGTTTAGACCGAGAAATCCGCGGCTGACGCCGAGCGGCTAATCCAAAGTGGCGATGTCCCGTTAAGCAGGTTGTCGCCGCTCAAATCGAGTGAATGTTCGGAGACCAAAGAATGCGATCATGATGAAACAGATGGCCGGCAACCAGAATGAAGAACGAATGCCGTAGGCATCGATCATGCCTCCTTGGAGCTTGGTGAGCAGAGCGCCTCCCACGATCGACATGATTAGGAAGGCCGAACCCAGTTTTGACTCTTCTTCTTCCATGCCGCTCAGAGCAATCCCGTAGATGGTTGGGAACATCAGGGACATGCATGATGAAATCATGACCAGACTTAGTAACCCGATGTTGCCCACCAACTCAGTGCCAATCAGCGAGTGCAAAAATGCCGGCAAGCCAATGGTGAAGCTCGTGCCAGAAAGAAAGATGGCACCCATCGTGAACAGGAAAGCGCCCACGGCGAAGGTGAAAAGCATCTTTCCGGGACTAAACAGACGCAACAGCGCCGTGCAAATCCACCGACTGCACAGAAAAATGATCATCGCAATGATGTTCCACGCCTGGGCCTGACCCAACGTGATGCCGACCTGCTCCATGGCGTAGTGCACTATGAAAGTCCAACACATAATCTGCGCGCCAACATAAAAAAGCTGGGCCATGACCCCTTCGCGGAAGTTCGCTTTGGCGAAAATCCGAGAGGTTACCTCCACGAATGGGGCATCTTTCTCCTGTTGTTTGAATGACGGCATTCTTGCAAGTGCGAACAACACCAGGAATCCAATCACAACGCCAGCGACGACGATGTAAGGCGTGCGAACCGCGTTGAGGTCCGATTGTTGCATCTGACGGAATCCATCAGGATCGTTCGCGCGGAAAGCTTTGAGAGCGTTGGGCATGGCTCCATCGAGCGCGCCCACTTCATTGTTAAAGTCGGGCAGTTTGCTGTAGACCGCGACTTCATTTCCATCAGGAAGCGTTTTCGTCTGATCAACTGAGGCACCGGCATCAATGACCAGGTGTTGTAGGTAGTCGGGATTCCCGTTGCCGAGCTCCGCTCGGAAATCGCCGGTCATCAACTGGGGTGCCAAGACGAGCGTTGCGACCGACATTCCAATCAATGATCCGATTGGGTTGAAAGCTTGTGCCAGGTTGAGCCGTTGCGTCGCCGTTTCTGCTGGTCCCATCGAAAGAATGTAGGGATTGCACGCGGTTTCCAGGAACGCGAGACCATAAGTCAGCACGTAAGAGCCAAGCAGGAAAATCCCAAATGTGGCGGTAGCGGCAGCCGGGACCGCTAATAGGGCGCCCACTGCATAGAATCCAAAGCCCACCATAATTGCGGCTTTGTAAGAGAACCGGCGTATGAAGAAAGCGGCCGGCAAAGCCATACAGAAATAGCCGGTGTAGAACGCAAACTGCAGCCAGGATGCTTGCGACGTCGTGATGATAAAAACATTCTCGTAAACCTTGACCAATGGATTGGTAAAGTCGTTGGCAAAACCCCACAGGGCAAAGCAGCACGTCGTCAGGATGAAGGCCACCAAATGCTGACGCGGTACAACCGCGGGTGATCGGGCAACCGATTCCATATCGCTTGCGTTCATAAGTTCCCTAGTTGAATCGCGAATCTTAACGGCTTAATTTCAAGACGTACGCAAAATTGGTTTCAGCCGATTCTGGAAGTTCGACCTTGAGACCCTGCTTCGTTTGCGACCAAGCGATCGAACCGTCAAATCCAAGTAAACTCAAGTCCTTGATGGCATCGGGGTACAACTCGCTGTCACTGGCGAGCGATTTAATCAACGCAATATTGCTTTCAGGCCACTCCAAGCCTGTGAGATAGAGCGTGTCTCCCTTTGCTGTGAATCGGAAATCGTCAGCTGTGAATCGCTTGTCGTTTTTCTCGGAAACATGACCCGTTGAAACACCCGTTGGGCCTTCGCCAAACGTCTTCCAATAGGTGGTTTCGTAGATTGCTTCGCCGTTGATCGAAAGCCAACGCCCGATCTCGCGTAAGATCGCTTGATCCTCCTCGGGAATCGTTCCATCCGGTCGGGGGCCCACATTGAGCAGCAGACATCCATTCTTTGACACAATGTCGACCAAGTCATTCACCAGGCGGTCTGCCGTTTTGTACCTTTGGTTTTTCGTGTAACCCCATGAACTGGAGCTGACAGCCGTATCCGTTTGCCAAAATGGTTTTCGGATCTCCGCCATTTTCGACCGTTCCTTGTCCAGAACAGCTGCTGTTTCAGGAAATGCGTTCCACTTGTAGTTAATAATTCCCAGGTCTTGTTGATCACCCGATGTGCGATTGTAGTAGTAGGCCGCAAATTGCTTGAGGTGATCTGCAAATGGGTTCGTTTCATGAGTTCCCTTTTGCAATTTCGGCATGATGCCAAAATCAAACCAAAACACATCAGGTTGATACTTGTCGATTAGTTCGCATGATCGTGCCAGCCAATCATCTTTGAACTGTTGGTCTTGGGGTGGAAAATGATTTTGGTAGTCGGCTGCGTTTTCATTAAATAAGAATGGCATCGGCCGACCATACAGCCCAGCGTATTGCGGATCGGCGTTGTCGTACGAGTCATCGCGAACATAGAACACCCAGTTGAATGCTCGATGGCTGCTAACGCCAAACTTGAGTCCTTCGGCCCGAACCGCCTCGGAGAGCTCTTGGATGACATCGCGTTTGGGGCCCATTTCGGACGCATCCCATGAGGTGTACGAGCAGTCGTACATGGGAAAACCATCATGATGCTCAGCAACGGGAATCACATATCGGGCACCGGTTTCGCGAAATAGCTTTGCCCAATCAGCGGCGTCAAAATTCTCCGCTTTGAATTGCGGAATGAAATCTTTGTAACCAAAGTTTTTGTGAGCACCGTACGTATCAATATGATGCTGAAAGAAGTTGTCGCCGCGTCGTTTGGTATCGATGTACATCTGCCGTGGATACCACTCGCTACCGAATGCCGGCACGCTGTAGGCCCCCCAGTGGACAAAAATGCCGAACTTGGCGTCCTT
>JBCCJB010000037.1:0-18428 GCA_039028015.1 Planctomycetota bacterium | reverse complement strand
TAGCGTTTCAAACCCCTCGAGCTGCCGATGCCGAAGATCCGGATCCAATTTCATCGAATCCGGATGACGCGGCACCTTCGTTTGCCGATGGGGCTTCGAGTCGCTGGAGTTTCGGATTTCGTTTGCAGACGCCGTCAACGATCACGGGCGGCCTGGCAACATTTCCGGTGCCGATGCCGTGGCCCGAACAATCGCTCACCATCGATGAGCAGGTCGTCAATACCGATCTAACTCGAGCAACCACACGGGTTCTCAATCAATCGGCCAAGCAGGTCGTTGCCGTGATGCCGCGAGTGCTAGCGGGATCGGAACTTGAAGTCCGCGTCGACATGACGATCATCAAACGCAAGATCGTTGCCCCAACCGAGCCTCAGTCGTGGACCATTCCAGAAAGAACCCCCAAGGACTTGCGGGCGTTTATGGGAGTGAGTCCTCACATTGACACGAATCATCCAATGGTTCGTCGGCTGAGTCGTGAATTGGCAGCGGATTCATTCGAAACCGGTTGGGGAAAGGTGCGACAAATCTATGATGCCGTCCGGCAGCGCGTGCGTTACCTCGAGGGTCCTATTCGAAATGCCAGTGACGCGTTGCGCACCGGCCAGGGCGACTGCGAAGATATGACAAGTTTGTTTGTCGCGCTGTGCCGAAATGCTCGCATTCCGTCGCGGATGGTTTGGGTTCACGGGCATTGTTATCCGGAGTTCTATCTGGAACGAATCGTCAATCGTGATGCCACGACACCGGGAACGCGGGCGAGCGAGGGGGCGTGGTTTCCGTGCCAGGTCGCCGGATCAGAGCAGTTTGGGGCGATGGAAGAGGATCGGCCGATTCTTCAAAAAGGGGATCGATTCAAGGTCCCCGAAACACGAAAGACCGATCGATATTTGGCCGAGTTTTTTCAGTGTGATCCGCAGGGAAATCAGCCGCCTCGCATCGAGTTCTTCCGCCGTCTGATCCGATCAACGTGATCGCCTGATCATCGTGATGACGATGATTACGACGGCACGAGCTGCGAGCAGACATCGCACGATGTATGATCTACACTTCGCTCATGCCAAAAACACACGCATTTGAGCTACTTAAACCAACAGAATCGGATCCAGCCACCGAATCAGAGATCGTGGTTGTTTTCGGCAATGATGCAACGCTTCGTCGTTGGTCGATTGATGCAGTGGTGGGAGATGCGGATTGCCGCCAAGTCGACGGCGCTGCGGTGCGGTGGGTGGACATTCAAGATGATCTTCTGACGGCATCGCTTTTCGATTTTGATTCTGACGGTCAAACCACAATCGTCGTCCGCGATGGCGATGCATTTCTGAAATCGTCACGCACCGAGTTGGAGACTTACCTGGCCCAGCCTGCCGGTGTCACTCGGCTGATCATCGAGCTTGACTCGCTTGCCAGTAACACGCGAATCTACAAGGCGGTTGATAAACATCATTTGCTCGTTCGATGCACCAACGCGAACGATGCCAAACAAGGCGTCACCGCGCAAACTCGCAAACGATTTCTCTGTGATGTGGTTGCGGCCAAGCACCAGGTCAAATTGACAGCAACGGCTGCGGAGGCGCTCGTTGAAATCTTGGGCGATGACATCGGGATGCTTGAAACCGAGATTGCCAAACTTGGTCTGTACGTATCGGTCGGCGGAACCATCAATGAAGATCTCGTTCGTGACGTGGTCGCGGGTTGGCAAGGAAAGACGGTGTGGCAGATCACCGATGCCATCGCCTCAGGCAACGCAAGCGAAGCGCTCAAACAGCTCGACAAGCTTTTTGGAAGCGGTCAGCGAGCGATCGCCCTGCTGCCGCAGATCGCGTGGTCATTGCGACGCTTGGGATTAACCACTGCGATCATCGAGCATCAGGAACGGTCGGGTAAATCTTGGCGATTTGATGACGCGCTAACGGCAGCGGGAATTCGACAAGGTTTTCAAATTCAATCGGCAAAGAAGCAATTGCAAGCCATTGGAAGGGCTCGCGCTAAGAAGCTTTTGCCATGGTTGCTTGACGCCGACCTTCGGCTCAAGGGGACTCATAGCAGTGAAGGCCGCGATCGCATGCTGCTCGAACAACTCGTTGTCCGCTTGGCAAAGATGGACGCGGTCTGATCGGATTGGTCAGGTTGTGGTTTGGCTTTTTGCGGCAGTCTTGAACAGACGATCCAAAACGCCATTGATGAACCGCGGGCTGTCCTTGCCGCCGTAACGTCGAGCGAGCGTCAACGCCTCGCTGATCGCGACTTGCCCCGGTGTGTCAGTGTGCAAGATTTCGTACGCACCCAGGCGCAGAACGTTCCGATCTGTCACTGGCATCCGCGGGAGCGCCCAGTGACTTGCCAGCGACGACAGCCGGTCATCAATTTCGGAACGATGCGTTAGAGTTCCATCGAGTAAATCGACGGCAAACTGAGTGAGCACATTCCGTCCTTGAAGCCGAGAACGGATGAAGCGGCGTGACGAGTCGGCGTCACGCCAATCATTCATGTCAGCTTCGTAGAGCAACTGCAGAACGATTTCGCGAGCACGCCGACGTGTGGACATGCCGGTAGCATCACTCGTCGGAAAAGTCTGTCAACCGGACGAGTTGGCAAAGACGATTGGTGACAGCTCAACCATCACCAAGTTTCGCCAACGGCCACGCATTCAGGCGGATCGCTGCAGGTGCACGCTGAAGAGCTTTCCGGACCTATGCTTCTAGGCTTGGAAGGAACTTCCACACCCGCAGGTTTTCACCGCGTTGGGATTGTTGAAGGTGAAGCCCTTCTTCTCAAGCGAGTCGTACCAATCGACTTCGGTGCCATCCAAATAGAGGGCGCTCTTTTTGTCGACAACCACATCCACTCCGTGACAATTAACTTTGCTGTCGGCTTTCTCGTCAAAATTGTCGTCGAAGTTAAGGGTGTAATTGAATCCGCTGCAACCACCGCCGGCGACGCCGATACGGAGCAACATCGATTCGTCAAAGCTGTGTTCGTGGCGAAATCGTCGAACCTCTTCGGCAGCACGCTCGGTCAATTTGATTCCCATCGTCGGACATTCCTCCAAACTAATCGGCGTCAGCCGGGACGCTCACGCCGACATGTAATCATGAACCACATCACAGATCGAGTTCATGCCGCCCACTGAATCGTGCGATCGCATGAGGGGCCTGTTCGATCGGGTTGCCCTATTGTACGCCCCTGACATCCCGAATCACAAGCCAATCCATAACGTCAAAATGGGACAAATTATGACGAAGATATGACTTGCGTCGGACGTGATGGTATTTAGGCTCGGGATGATTTGATTACTCCGGCGGGGGGAGTTTGGTTTTTAGGGATGGGAGCTGGCTTGCCTCCGCGATCGACCGATGCGATTCGAGCTCCTCATGCTGACACGACCATTCACAAAAACCATCCACCACTTCAATCGATGGTTGCGGCTTCGCAATTGGTTTCGCCGCAATAGGGCGTGCAGTTCACGGCAAGTGGACCTTCCCTGGGATGTCTCCGTTCTCGAGCCGAGACTCATGTTGGCCGCGGATGCGGGAGCTGAGGTGGCTGTTTCGATCCGTGCCGCTGGATTGACAGGCCAAGAACAAATGCAATTGCTGATTGACGAGGAAGTCGTTCGAACTTGGAACGACGTGGGCGGCGATCCGAATGCGCGTCAATTCCAAACGTTCACATTCAACGCGTCTCCGGGCACCGTTGCCTCCGATATTCGTGTGCAGTTCTCAAATGACTTGTACGCGCCGGATCAAGGCATTGATCGAGACCTTCGTGTCGATAGCATTTCGGTCGGCGGCGTTACGTTTCAAACCGAGGCGTCAAGCGTCTTTAGCACGGGCACGTGGACACCGAGCGATGGCATTGTTGACGGATTCGGTCGCGGAGAATGGCTGAACACCGATGGTTACTTTCAGTACTCCGGCGGCAACAGCGGATCGACGACCATCGATGTCTTTGCCGCGGGCAACGAGAACAGCGAACGGATGGAGTTATGGATCAATGAACAGCGCGTTCGCACGTGGAACAACATTGGCGGTAATGCCGACGGTCGGCAATTCGTTCGTTACACGCATGAGGCGACGGGTGCGGTCGCTGCGGATGACGTGCAGATTCGCTTCACCAATGATCTGTACGCCGATAACGGCGCGGTCGATCGAAATTTGCGAGTCGACCGAATTGAGCTTGACGGCGTGGCATTTCAGACCGAAGCGCCCAATGTCTTTTCAACGGGCACGTACAAAGACGGTGAGATCACACCAGGTTTCAAAGAAGATGAAACACTTCATACCAACGGGTTGTTTCAGTACGGCAACGCGTCCCAGGCTGGCACGATCCAGCTAGCCACCAGCAATGTTCGTGTGGATGAATCAGCGGGGACCGCGAGCATCGACGTGATCCGGACTGACGGAAGCGTGGGCGAGATCACGGTGGACTACGAAACGCAACCCACTACCGCGACGGCTGGAGATGACTTTACGACTCGCAGTGGACGACTGGTGTTCGGCGATGGTGTCACGCGTCGATCGATCAATGTTCCCATCATCAATGATTCTCAAGGCGAAACCAACGAGCAATTCGCCATCACCATTGACAACGTTCGCGGGGGTGGCAATTTATTGGCGCCACGAACCGCCACGGTCACGATCGTTGACGACGATGCATCGCTGCCCAGTTATGACAATTTCAACTCAATAGCCGGGCTGAATCTCAATGGTGATGCTCGACGGAGCGGCAATGCGTTGGAATTGACTCGTAATCGAGATTTTCTGGCGGGTAGCGCGTTCTACCAATCGCCAATCTCGCTAAGCGACAATCGATCGTTCCGCACTGCATTCAGCTTCCAAGCAACGGGAGGTGCGGGCGGTGCCGATGGGCTGACGTTTACGATCCAGAATGATCCCGACGGTGCGGACGCGATTGGTCGACTTGGCGGCGAGATCGGATTCACAGGCATCGAGAACGCGGTGGCAGTCGAATTCGACACCTATCTGAACGACGACGCGGAGGTGAACGACAACCATATCTCGATTGTTCAAAACAGTGTCACCAATGCGCTTCGCACTGCGATTCCGTCGTTGGATCTCAACAGCGGCAATCGTGTTTATGCCTGGGTCGACTACAACGGAGAGAGTGATTCGCTGGCCGTTTATGTGTCTGCCAATGCGACGCGGCCTGCGACGGCCCTGATGAAGACAAACATCGATTTGGAGGCGGCCGTTGGTAGCACCGGCTATGTCGGGTTTACCGCGGGGACCGGTGGGCTATCCAATTCGCATCGCATCCGCAATTGGGTACTCAACCAGGACGTGCCACCGTTGGACCCGCCAACCGAAATCAGTGGTGAAGTGGTTGGTGTCGACGTTGCCACGGGCTTGACGCGTCCAACGGCCATTGATTGGTTACCGAACGGGCGGATGTTGATCGCACAACAAGATGGTGTTGTTCGTTCCAGTCTTAACAGCTCCGTCGATGCCACTCCATTCATTGACATTTCATCGATGGTCAATGGCACCCGTGATCGTGGATTGTTGGACATCGCGGTCCATCCGGATTTCGCCAGCAACCCTTATGTCTATCTGTTATTCACCTACGATCCGCCCGAGGTGAATGATCAGGCAAGTGGAACGCTTGCCGGACCTGACGGCAGAGGCAATCGTGCTGGTCGTTTGATTCGCGTGACAGCCGATGCGTCCAACGGCTACCGCACCGCGGTGGCGGATAGCGAGGTAGTGTTGTTGGGAACCAATAGCACTTGGAATAACTTCAATGGTTTCGCCAACAGCACGTTCGACTCTAATGAACCTCCGGCTGGCGAACGTGCGGACGGTTCCTACGTACGTGATTTCATCCCGACCGATAGTGAATCACACAGCGTCGGATCGCTGGCGTTCGGGACTGACGGAGCCCTTTTTGTTTCCACGGGTGATGGGGCCAGCTACAACCGCGTCGATGTCCGTGCCGATCGCGTTCAGGATATCGATAGCTTGTCCGGCAAAGTGCTGCGGATCGATCCGATCACGGGTCGCGGATTATCGGACAACCCGTTCTACAACGGTGATGCCGACGCGAATCGCAGTAAGGTCTATCAAGTCGGATTGCGGAACCCATTTCGGATCAGCGTCGATGATGCCACCGGCCGGTTGTACGTGGGCGACGTGGGCTGGACGCGTTGGGAGGAAATTAATTCCGCCGGAGCGGGAGCGAATTATGGTTGGCCTTTTTATGAAGGCGGCAATGGCACCAGTCAGGTCAACACGCGATATCGTGACACGCCAGAAGGCGATGCATTTTTCGCCAGCAATGTCTCCGTCGACGCGCCCTCCTATGCCCTGTCACACTCAGCTGATGGAATTAACGCGATTATCGTGGGCGACGTCTATCGAGGCTCACGGTACGGTTCCGAAACTCAAGGCGACATTTTCTTCAATGACCTTGGTCAAGGCATTGTCCGTCATGGCGACGTCGATGCTCAGGGTCGCGTGACAAACGTCCGTACCTTCACTGACGATGCTCGGATTGTTGTTGCGATGCGTGAAGGTCCTGATGGCGCGATGTATTACGTCGATTTGGATGACGGTCTGGTCGGACGCTGGGAACTGGTGTGAGTGCCGGGCGGACCTGACCTTCAGTTCCAGATTATTACTTGCCAGATGCAAGTTTTTGGCGAAGCGGTGCGATGACTTCGGTCGGAACAAACTTTTGCAAATGAGCGTCTTGTTCCGACATCGCGGCAATCTGTTTCAGCAGCGAACTGCTCACGTGCGCAAATCGTTCGTCCGCCATTAAAAAGACAGTTTCAATCTCCGCGTCCAACTGCCGGTTCGCCATCATCATCGTGAATTCGCCAGCAATATCGGTGAGCGGACGAATCCCCCGCACCATCACCGAAGCACCAATCGAACGCACAAAATCCACGGCAAGGCCCTCAAACGTTTCCACTCGGACATTCGGGTAGTCGTGCGTGACTTGCGTTACCAGATCGACGCGCTCATCAATGTCGAACAACGAACGCTTGTCCGCGTTGATCCCAATCGCGACCACCAATTCATCAACCAGCTTCGACGCGCGGTCAATGATGTGATGATGTCCCAACGTGATGGGATCAAATGATCCGGTGTAAACCGCAATCCTCGATGTGAGTTCGGGGTTATGCGGACGATTCAATCGAACAATTCCTTGATGGATTCAGATACGGAGCGTGAATCTGAACGGGTGATTGGGTGACCTCGATCGCGGCAGTCTAAACCAAATCGACCAGCCGTTTGAGGTCCTCATCGTTGTTGTAAACGTGCACACTGGCTCGGATGCCATCGCCGCGACAACTTACGACCACACCCTGGTCAATACCGCGAGCACGAAAGTCAGCTGGTGTCATCCGCGGCACGCGAAAGTTGACGATACTTGAATGATGCACTGCCGAATCGGGCAACGCATACGTAAGCTCCGCACCCGCTTCAAGTAGCATGCGTCGCAATGTGCTGGCACGCTCAAGCACGCGTTCCTGAATCGCACTGGGGCCATGCTGACGTCGCACTGCTAAGAACATATCGACACTTGCCGAAAATGCCATCAAGCCGGGCATGTTGGCGGAACCACCTTCGAATCGTGAGGCATCATCAGCCAGATCGAACGCGGCGCCGGAAAAGGCGTGCGATTGCTTGACGCTTCCCCAACCAACCGTGCAGCAATGCAGCGTCGGCAAATGTCGGCGACGAACAATGGCGATGCCAGCTCCCTCGGGGCCAAGCATCCATTTGTGACCATCCGCAGCCACGAAATCAACGTCGCATGTTTGCACGTTGAGTGGGTACATCCCGAGACCCTGGATAGCATCCAAGAGAACCAGCACGCCTCGCTGATGAGCACGGCCTACCAGATCATCGAGATCGATCCGAAACCCCGTCGCGTAGCCGACCCAGCTAACCGCGATCAAACGCGTCGAAGAATCAATCGCATTGATCAAGTCATCGACATGGACTTCACCATGATCACGGCGCGGAACCGTTTTGACTTCAACACCACGATGTTTTTGGTTCAGCCATGGGAATCGGTTGCTTGGAAACTCACCTTCGGGAACCACAACCGAATCGCCGCGTTCAAACGGAAAGCCCTCGGCGATCAAATTGATTCCCGCCGTGGTATTGGGGACCAACGCAACTTCGTCCGGTTCGCAATGCGTTAACTCGGCAAACTGACTTCGCAGTTGATTGATTCGTTCGGACCAATCGAGCCAATAAACATCGCCATGCTGCGACGCGGTATCGATGAACGATCGCATCATGTCCGAGGCGGGTTCGCTTAAAGGCGCCACAGCGGCATGATCAAAATAGGCCCAGCGTTCGGTGACGGGCATTTGGTTTCGCCACCACGACCACACGTCAGAAAACTCGGTGGGACATGAATCACTTGCGGATCGACTGTCGGGATCGAGCAGATTTGAATCGCTTTGAAATGTCATGATTTTGTTCCCACCATCATGCCAAGTCCAATGCGGCTGGCGGCAATGTAAGTGAATGCCACGGACTGAATGCCAACGGCTTTGAATCGTGATTCCGCTTCGGTAATGCTGGGTATGGATGCACCGGGTGCTTCCACCGCCAACCGCAATGGTTCCAGCGATTCGGCGAGTGTCGGTGCGTGCGGGCCCGCAAACGAATCGATCACGACGACGCGACCACCTGAACGCACGGTGCGAGTCAGCCTGCTGAGGATCAGATCGATTTGCGATGGCGAAAGAGAATGAAGCGTTTGAGCGATCAAAGCGATATCGTGTGAGTCCTCTTCCGGTTCGTAATCAATGAAACTGGCCGCACGGGTCTGAAAACGGTCATTCAATTGAATCGATGTGGCGGTCGCCGCTGCGGCGGTCAACGCATCTTCATGATCGATCGCCGTGACACGCAATTTCGGATCGCGATAACAAATCGCACTACTCCAAACTGCCGAACCGCATGCCAGATCGAGCAGCGTCTTGTGCTCGTTTGATTCCACCGTATTGAGGATTTCGGCGACTTGCATCGCCGCTGGTGTGTGAACCCACTGCGTGGCGGCGATGGCATTGAGACGTTGCTGCGGAATCGCGTCGGACGCCTCGGTCGAATCTGACGGGCACTTGATCGCTTCGGCCAATTCGACCCAGCTGGTATCACCCAAGTCATGATCGTATTGGCATAAGAGTCGTGCTGTGGATGACAACGCAAAGTCATCCTGGTATCGCTCAATGATTCCGATGGCTCTGAGCGCTGCCATCAACTCGGATAAGCGATCGGAACGCAGTCCCAATCGATCCGAAAGCTCCCCGAGCGTGTGTTGTCGCTCCGACAACGCCGTTAACACGCCGAGCTGGCGACCCACACGCAACACGTGACCGGTGGCGTTGATCGTCATCAATTCCTGGTAGTGATCCAGCGTGCGATCTTGCGATGTCAACGTCGTCTCGAGGTCAAATGGAAAGTGATGGCACGTCGAAATTCGATCATGAGTCGGCGTTCACGAATAATCGCTCGCATCGGTGATGCTGACCACCGCGTCGCGACATAGAGAACCATACAGATGCGGGAATTTTTCGCCACCACGCGAGACCTCCCATTTCAGCTGATCATCGGGAACTTTCCGTTCGTCGACTTCAACGACAACGAGTCCGGTTTGACCGTCGAAGTGCTTTTCCAACGTCCCCGCCACTTGATCGAGCGCGCTAAAGTGAATGAAGCCATCAGCCCGGTCAATCGGAGCTCCTTCGAATTGACCGTCGGCCTCGAACTGCTCCCATTGGTCGGCAGTCAAAATTTTATAGATCATCGTCGATTCCTTTGGCGTAAGCCTCATTGCGATCGAAACCTACCGCGTTTCGGTCCGAAGCGAATGTGGTCAGGACCTAGCGATCCATCGTGAACGTTTCGCGATTAAAAACTCGCCAAACCTAGCCTGCTCAATCGCATTTCGTGCGTCATGCATCAAGCGTTGGTAATAGGTCAAGTTGTGATGCGACAACAACGTGGGACCCAACATCTCGCCAGCGATAAACAAATGCCGGAGGTACCCACGCGAGTGTCGACATGCCAAACACGGACAATCCATCATCAGCGGACGCGAGTCCTCGCGGTGGATCGCGTTCTTGATTTTGATGGGACCATCGTCGGTGAAGGCGAGCCCATTACGTCCGTTGCGTGTCGGCATCACACAATCGAAGAGGTCGATGCCACGTGCGATGTTCTCGAGCAGGTCGATGGGCGTCCCCACTCCCATTAGATACCGCGGTTTATCGATCGGCAGATGCGGTGTGGTCACGGCGCACGTGGCGTACATTTCCGCGGGCGTTTCACCGACAGAAAGTCCACCCACGGCAAAACCTTCAAACGGCATCGAGGCGAGTTCAACGGCACATTGCTTTCGCAAGATTGGGTCCAAACCACCCTGCACAATTGCGAAGAGGGCTTGATCCTCGCGGTCGGCGACGGCGCGGCAGCGTGTTGCCCAGCGAATGCTTCTGGCCAGCGAATCCTCTACTTCGTTCTTTGACGCGGGAAGTGCAATCACGTGATCGAGCACCATGGCCACGTCGCTGCCCAGAGCTTGTTGGATTTCAATCGAGTGCTCCGGAGTGAGCACAATCGTGGCACCATCAATGTGCGATCGAAACGTGGCCGCGTCTTCGGTGACCTTGTTGAGTTTGCCGAGCGAGAAGACTTGGAAGCCACCCGAGTCGGTCAAGATGGGACCTTCCCAGCCACTCATGGCATGCAGCCCGCCCAATCGCTTCACCACCTCGTGTCCGGGCCGAAGCCGCAAATGGTAGGTGTTTCCCAAAATCATTGCGGCGCCGGTATCGGCAACCTGGTCGATGGTCAGACCCTTAACCGTTCCCTGAGTCCCGACCGGCATGAAGCCCGGTGTCGGCACGCTGCCGCGCGGTGTGCGAAACGTTCCGCGGCGTGCGGCAAGCGGGTGCTCAACCGTCCAACCTTCGAGCTCTTGTGCCGATCGATCCGTATGAAGCAGTTCAAATGCGAACTCGGCTGCGATCAGTCGCCTCGCATCTTCAAACCGAGGTCGGCCAGTTTCTCTCGCACTTCATTCAGACTTGTGACGCCGAAGTTCTTGCACTCGAGCATGTCATCGCCCGTCTTGCGAATCAGTTCACCAATCGAATTGATTTGCAAGCGTGTCATGCATTTGCGAGCTCGCACCGAAAGATTCAAATCGGCGATCGGTCGTTCAAGCAACGCCTGCTCATCGGCGGTCATGTGAGACGTATCGATCGGTGGATCATTCGACTTTTTCTCACCGGCAAACTGTCCCAGCGACAAACCTTTCTGAGCGAGCATCTCGCGAATCTCAACCAGACTGGTTTCGCCGAAGTTCTTGCTGCTGAGCAGTTCTTGCTCGCTATGCCGGGTCAAGTCACCAACGGTGTTGATGCCCATCTTTTGAAGGCAGTTGCGGCTGCGAACGGACAATTCGAAATTGGCCACGGGCATGTTGAGTACCTGGGCCAAGCGATCATTGCGTCGCTGGGCTTCCTCGTCATAGAGCATGTTGCCCGTTGCCGAGGCGTCCTTCATGTACAGGCGCGTTCGCGGATGATCGGGATAGCAATCCAGAATCCGCTTGTAGCACATTTGTGCTTTGTCGTATTGATTGTTGTCTTCGTAGATCAGCCCCAAATTAACGAGGGCTCCAATACCGGTCGGGAAAGCCTTGGCCGCTCGCTCGTAAAGCGATAACGCTTCGGTGTCGTTGCCCAAGCGGTCGTTCTCTAGCGCTAATCCAAATAGCGCGCCAGCATGGTTCTCGTCGGTGTTAACGGCCCGCTGATAAAGATTGAGTGCCTCTTCCATCCGGCCACCGATCAATGCCGCCGTTGCGGCACGCTGATACATGTATTCCGAGGTCTGCTCGGCGGGTCCGAAGATGTCGTCCAACATCGCCATCGCTTCTTCGATGCGGCCGGCGTAGCGATGTGCCTCTGCCACGCGAATTTTGCAATCATCTTCGTCATAGCCCGACGTCTTCGCGCTTTGGAATCCCTCGATGGCTCCGTCAAAGTCCGAAAGCTCGAATCGACAACGAGCAGCGTAAAAAAGTGCCATCGCGCTACCATCGGCCGACGAAAGCGTCGCCAATGAGTCTTTGAAGCGTCCTAGTAAGAACTGACAGACGCCCATTTTCGTCAGACCAGCCGGTGTCAACGCATCGTCATCGGACATCTCATTGACGGCGTCACGAAGCTCACCAAAGTGTCCGTAGTTCTCCGTGATTGCCTGTCGAATCTCGGCGACATCACGCGGACCAAACGAATTGTTGGTCAAGACCATTTGTTTCAAGTCGAGCACTTCGAGTTCGACTTCGCTCATGATCATTTTTTCCTGGGTCAAAGAGTCTGAAAGACAATGTCCTCACCGCACGACGCCGAAAACGAGATTCGTGCCATCGGGAAAGAGTTAGCCACCAAATCAACGGGCAGTTCCGGCCTGTAGAACTGCCTAGGACCCGCATCAAACTTGCTTGGTACGCGGATTGCGGAGCCTAAAATAAGAGAGCCAGCGGCCGGATTTGAACCGGCAACCCTCGCATTACGAATGCGATGCTCTGCCAATTGAAGCTACGCTGGCCGATTCATCGAAAATTTAGCGAGAAAAGTGAGAAATCGTCAAGCCCGTCCCTGAATCGGTTGGTTTCATTAATCAGTAGCTCGGTAATCCTGAACGGACGGTGCAATGTTGAAGAGAGGGTAAAGAACTCCGTTTGTGTTGTGCGACCGACTCATTTGTCCCTCATCCCTCAGGTTTTTCGACGAACTCGAAAGTCTGTCCGACCAGAAAACTCTCGTGCGGCGAAGGGCGAACGGCATCCCGATAATGTTCTCGGCATTGAGAACGAGCGGCCTCTGACGCGCGACGCTATCCTGAAACACGACCGATCCCCAGTTTTTTGAGCTCTCCAGAGGCGATTGAATGAGTGAACCGACTCGCAGAATTGAGGAGACTCAGCAGCTCGATGCCAGCCGCGTCAACGAGACGATGGATTTTTCGTCGGGCGACACCCGGGGCGATGTCGGACCGATCGATGACCAAGCTCTGCCGATTGTGCTGGGTCGGTATGTGATCGAGGAAGTGCTGGGTCGCGGTGGCATGGGCGCTGTTTATCGCGCAAAGGATCAGCAACTCAATCGTGACGTCGCGTTAAAGGTGCCGCGATTTAATGCAAGTCAGCAGGAAACCGCGATCAAACGCTTTTATCGCGAGGCCCGCGCCGCGGCAACGTTGTCACATCCCAATTTGTGCGCCGTTTATGACGTGACCGAGATCGATGGCGTTCACTGCATCGCGATGGCCTTCATCAAGGGACGGCCACTTTCTGATTACATCGATCCTAAGAAACCACCCGAAGCCAAAGTCGCTGCTGCCATCATTTCAAAAGTCGCATTGGCAATGGATGAGGCTCATCAGAGTGGCATCCTGCATCGTGACCTCAAACCCGCCAACATCATGGTCGATCAGCGAAAGGAACCGATCGTGATGGATTTTGGATTAGCGTGCCAGAATGACGACGCTGAAGAAACGCGTCTGACGCAGGCAGGCACGCTGCTCGGTTCGCCCGCCTACATGTCACCCGAGCAACTTAAAGGTGACCCTGATCAAATTGGACCTGCGTCGGATCAGTACTCACTCGGTGTCGTGCTTTACGAATTGCTTTGCGGCAAGTTGCCGTTTGAAGAGGCGGCCAGCACGATCACGCTGTTGTCCAACATCCTGACCGAACAACCGCGACCATTGGCTTCGATCCGGACTGACTTGCAGCCCGAGCTCTTGGCCATCGTCGAACGTTCAATGGCCAAGCGTGCGGAAGATCGTTTTCCATCAATGAAAGCATTCGCGTCTGAACTGACTCGATTTGTTCGCTCGAAGTCAAATTCGAAACCGGGTCGTGGTGCAAATGCCGTCGTCGCTAGCGCATCCAACGCCACCGATTCGCAATCGAACAAGTCATCGCCCAGTAAGAAAACGGTGGCTCAGAAAAAGGCTGGACAAAAAACTGTCTCGCCGACACCCGTGTCGCCGTCAGCAGGTGTTGCGTCCTCGCAGCCAACAAAAGTGGAAGCCAACCCATTTGAAAGTCTTTCGCTCCCTCCGGTCTCGTCTTCGCCTGACACTTCCTTCCGGAGTACTCCGAAAGCGAAGAAACCCAAGGCGAAAACGGTGTCTCCATTTGCAGTGGGTGGCATCGCGATCGTTGCGGTTGTCACTCTGGCTGGTGGCGTGGCGTGGATGATGCTCAAGCCAACGCAGGCTGGAACGGAAAGCGTGTCTGACGCGGCTGGATCCGTAAGCAGCGGGGCAAACGCCGAATCGGAGTCGGTCAACGGTTCGCTCGAAAACACCGTGGCAGCGTCGAATAACGAAATCGAAACACCTGACGATGACACCAGTGTTTCAAACGATGTCGCGGATGTCGCTCAAATGAACGCTGTCGATCGTGGTGGCAGCATGCAAGCCGATCAGTTTGCAAGTGATCAGGCTGAATTCCGACGACGCAATCGTTCCAAACCGCCCGTGTCTCCTGAACAACGATTATTTTCGACGCGAATGTTCCGCGAATTCGATCTCAACGGCGATCAGCAGCTCAGCAGTGATGAAATTCCATTGTCCGAACGAGCTCGAATGATGCGTGGAGATCGCAACAACGATGGCAAACTCGATCTTGCCGAGGTTGAAGACATGGTCGGTCCCGAACAACCTTCACCGCTGGGACGCCCCGGTCCACCGCGTTTCTTTGATGACCGTGGCGGTGACAAAACAATACGATCACCCAATCAACGCCCGCTTCGCGGGAAGGTGGAACCAGGCAACCGCCGCGGTCGTCAGATCACCGATGAGAGTCGTTAACGTGAGATTTACTGCCAGGTTTGTCAGTGTCGATTGACAGACTGTCATTGCTCATAAGCGTTTGACTTGAATGTCTCGAAACCAAACTTGATCGCCGTGGTTCTGCAGCCCAATGTGGCCCGTTTTGGGCAATTGGCTAAGTGCGCGGTTGAATTTGTTTGAACTGCCATCGGGATTTTGATTTGCGGTCTTCCAGTCTCCGATATTCGCTTGCAAGACTTCAACGCCGTTAATTGAAGCTTGAATCTCTTCGCCGTCACAGCGAAACCGAAGATCATTCCACTGCCCAATCGGTTTCGACGGATTCGTGATTGCCGCTTTCGCGTCGTACAAGGCGCCATTTTGGTTTTTGGCGTTGATGGTTCGGCCCTTCGCCTTGGCAAAGCCTTCATTGTCGAGCAATTGGATCTCAAATCCTTCCTGGACAGGGTTGTTCGGATTGGTGCGGAAAAAGACACCGCTGTTGGCCGCCTCTGAAAGTTTGTACTGAAGCGTTAATTCGAAGTTTTTGAATTTCTGCTTGGTCCAGATGTAACCGCGTCCGACGCTCCGAGTGGTTCCGCGACGTGATATCTCTTTCATGCGACAACTCAGAACCATATCGTTCTCAATGACCCACCCTTCAGGATCATCCAATTTCCACGCGTTGAGCCGAAGCCCACTAAAGAGTCCGACCACATTGGGCTTGCTGGGGCGAGCAGGCGATGGGCTGCCGAGCGGTCGCGACATTTCCGCAGTCGGCCGTTGCGAACCCTTGATATCCTCGACATGAGCGTTCCACACGCCCAGCAATTCAGCGACGAGCTCAGGATGTTCACCGGCCAAGTTGTTGCGTTCACCGATATCCGCAACAGTGTCATACAGTTGGTACGGGTCCGGCGATGGTTTTCGACCTGGCAAGCGGGAGCCACGGTCTTTTCCCGTTGCTTCGGACCACGGGTAAAACTTCCATTTCCCACTACGCACCGTTCCGGCACCATGCATCAACACATAATGCTCATGCGGGCTTTTCGAACCGGACTGACCTGACATAAGCGGCCAGATGTTTTGACCATCGATCCGACGCTCTGGCAAATCGGCATCAACCAGTCCGGCCAGCGTCGGCAAGATGTCGATGCTGGCGGCGACTTCCTGACAAACACTATTTGCTGGAATCTTGCCTGGCCACCACATAAGCGTGGGTTCACGGATGCCACCGTCGTAAACACTTGCTTTTTGTGCCCGCAAAGGCAATGACGAGCCGACGGCCGCTCCATTGTCGCTCGTAAAAATCACCAACGTGTTCTTCTCGATTCCTTCGTCTTTGATGGTCTGTAAGATTTGTCCAACGGACCAATCGACTTCTTCAATGGCATCCCAAATCAGTCGACTAGTGCGATTCTCAAAGGCCTTTGAAACGGCAAGCGGAAGATGCACCATCGTGTGAGGCAGATAGACAAAAAAGGGCGACTCCCTGTGACTGCGAATGAAATTGATTGTCTGTTCGGTGTAACGTTTTGTTAATGTGGTTTGGTCAGCGGGGTATTCAATCACCTGCTCATCACGCATCAACGGCACCCAGTTTCGCTTTTTGTGCCCGTCGCGGACTTCCTGCAGCGTGAGTCCCTGTCGAAGTTTTATTTCCGGTGACAAACGGTTGGCCGGATCAATCCACATGTCGTTGCTGTATGGAACTCCGTAGTACGTGTCAAAGCCCTGGAATGTGGGCAGGCAAGGTGGCAGGTGTCCCAAATGCCATTTTCCGATGCAAGCCGTGGCGTAGCCTTGTTGCTTCAGCATGTCCGCAATCGTGATTTCATCAGGATGCAGCCCGCGGTCGCTGTTGGGAAAAAGCACGGCATTCATGCTAAGACGCTGATAGTGCGTTCCCGTCAGCAAGGCCGTTCGCGACCCCGAACAAACCGCACAACCAACATAGAAATCGTTGAACCGCATGCCCTCTTCCGCCATCTTGTCCAAGTTCGGTGTTTTCGGTCCAGTCGCGCCGTTGAATCCGACATCACCAAAACCCATGTCGTCGATGAAGATCAAAACGACATTAGGACCTTGAGCGGCAACGTCCGAAACGCTTGTCAGAACAAAGCCGAGTGCCGCAACAAAGAAGATCCGAATTAAAAAGGGGTCAGGTCTCTTTTTTGGCGTCATTATTGATTTACCTGCCTTCGCGTGAGTTTTCGCTTGCCAGTTTACGAGGGCGGCCTCTCGGACGAAGCGTCGATTCCAGATTTAGGCGTCGGGCGATCGATTCCACCCATCCTTCGTCTCCCAGCGGGGCTCCTTTTTGAACACACAGTCTAATCGCGTCGAGCTCAGGCTGTTCCATTGACGCATTGACACGATCAATCCAGCCGCCAGTGCGTCGGATTGGCCAAGTCGATAACAGCTCGGGCTTGGGCTCTTTCGTCTGCATCCATCGCCAAAGCGACCCCCACCGCCAGTCCTCGGCACGCTTGACCAACTTCGCTCGGAGTGCATTCCGCTCCACGTACCGGCAAACCGTCAAGAAGTGCTCGTCATCTTGAATCGGAAACGATTTAAAACGCTGCTGATAGACGTGACCGCTGCCGCTGGTTTGGTAGTGAGCGTGGTATCGCATCGTGTGCGTCCCACTCACCCATTTCATGAAACGACTCATGGCGCGATCCTCGGTGGGTCGAAGCACCAGGTGCCAGTGATTTGGCATCAGACAATACGACAGCAGCTGAACCGGATAGGACTCGAGCGCCTCGGATAGGATGCGCTCAAACGCGATATAGTCTAACTCTTTATGAAAAATGGTGGCTCTGAGGTTCGCTCGATTCAGAACGTGATAAAGTCCACCAGCCTCGTCGGCACGTGGTGGTCGCGGCATTGTGACTCCGTGGTTAACGCGGTTCGATTCCCGTTGACATTGAGGATAACGCAATCAAACACCGTCGAAAAGAGACCTGACCCCTTTAAAAAATATTTATGGTTTTTGTGGGATGAGGTGATTTGGGTGGCGTCATCTTTGTGAAACCATGATTGATTCTGAATTGCTCATCCAGTTGTGGCACCAGCATGCCGCTCGACTTTTGCTGATCGTGCGGTCTATGGGAGAGCCGGCGGAAGATGCGGTGCAGGAAGCCTTCATTGCGTTGGCCACGCAGCGGGATGTGCCACTGCAGCCGCTGTCGTGGTTGCTGCGTGTGGCGGTCAATGCGCTTCGCAGCAATCAACGCAGCGACCTTCGCCGGATCAAACGGGAACAACAAGCTGCTTGCCTTTCGATCGATTGGTTTCAGACGAGTTCCATCGACGATCAATTGGACTCCCAAGTGGTGACGGATGCTCTGAGAACACTTGAACCGAAAACTCGAAGCATCTTGGTGATGCATTTGTGGGGTGAAATGACGTTTGCCGAGATCGCAGAGATCACCCAAAGTTCTCGTTCCAGCATTCACCGCAAATATCACGATGGCCTGAATCAAATACGCTCGCAAGTCGAATCCAGACCAAGAAATGGTTCCAGTCATGACGAATGATGAATCCGATGAGCAACAGAACCGTGAATTTGTCGATGCACTTCGG
>JBCCJB010000036.1:0-18464 GCA_039028015.1 Planctomycetota bacterium | reverse complement strand
CTTCCGCGTCGCTCGCCCGCGGCGTCCGAGGACTGTGGTCGGTTTACGTTGCCGCCCCAGACGACGAAGCATCATTGATGAATTTGTCCGACGGTGTTCCAGCCACCATCCAGCGACGCGATGTGCGTGTGCTGCAGACGGCTGGTCAAATGACCTTGGTCTCGGGTACGGTTTCCCTGGGCCAACTCGTTGTCATGGAAGGTGCCCAACGCATCGGGCCTGGCGTTGCGGTTTCAGCGGTCTTGCAGAATACGGCATCCAACTCGATTGAAACGAAGATGGCAGGCCAGTGATTCTTCGCAAACTAGCATCCGGGTTTTTTCACGACCGACGATTGCTCGTCCTGTTCTTGGCGTTGATCCTTGTTTCGGGTTTGAGCAGCCTCACAATCCTGCCGCGGATGGAAGATCCGGTCTTGGCGCGTCGCGTTGCCATCGTGAACACGCGGCTGCCGGGTGCCGATGCGGGTCGTGTTGAATCGCTGATCACGGAGAAGATTGAAGATCGCCTGCGCGACATTGAAGAAATCAAAGAGCTTCGTTCGGTCAGTCGAACCGGTATCAGTACGGTCTCGATTGAATTGCTTGATTCGGTGTACCAAACCGACACGATTTGGTCGCGCGTGCGAAGCCGTATCGAAGATTCACTGCCTGATTTGCCGCCCGATGCATCCCGGCCTGAATTCGAAGAGATGCAGGTCCGTGCCTACGCACTGATCGTTGGGTTGGTGTGGAATGAGGACACGCTGGAACAACCCGCTGACCTGCGGGTGTTGCGGCGGTTGGCGACCGATTTGCAAGACAAACTTCAAAACGTCTCCGGAACCGAATTGGTCGACCGATTTGGCGATCCGGGCGAGGAAATCTTGGTCCGAATTGACCCCGTCGCGTCGGCGGCGATGGGCGTCACGCCAGCTGATATTGCCGAGCGAATTGAATCGTATGACGCCAAGGGCAGCGCTGGTCTGCTCCGCAATCAATCGATGCAAATGTTGATTGAGGTCGGTAATCAACTCGGTGCCGTTTCGCACTTATCGGATATCCCGGTGACCCAAGTCGGTGGTCGCGATGTGCGTCTGGCTGATGTCGCCGATGTGCAGCTGCAGGTGCCCAACCCACCACCGCGAACGGCAACACTCGATTCGGGTGAGGCTGTTGTGCTGGGAGTTATGGTTCGGCCCGCCGTGCGAATTGACCAATGGACGCTCAAGGCCGAAGCGATGCTCGAGGAGTTTTCTGAGTCGCTGCCAACTGGCATTGAAATCGAAACCGTCTTGCGGCAAGCCGATTACGTCGACGATCGATTAACATCACTGACCAGTAACTTGATCATGGGCGGTATCGCCGTGTCGTTGGTGATATGTTTGCTGATGGGGTGGCGTTCGGCCGTCATTGTGACGCTCACGCTACCTTTGGCCTGTTTGATGGTTTTGTTTGGGTTGCGAGTTGTCGGAATCCCGATTCATCAAATGTCGATCACGGGATTGATCATCGCGTTGGGGTTGCTGATCGATAACGCGATCGTGATGGTTGACGATGTGCGTGGACGACTTTCTGCTGGTGACGGTCCAGCTGATGCAATGGTGGGCGCGGTGACCCATTTGGCCGGTCCGCTTCTTGGATCGACATTGACGACGGCGATGGCGTTCGCCCCGATCGCGCTGATGCCTGGACCGGCGGGCGAGTTCGTGGGTTCCATCGCCATCAGTGTGATGTTTGCGATTTTTTCGTCGTTGCTTTTAGCGATGACGGTGATTCCAACGATCGCCGCTCGAATGGTTTCGCCACCGCAAGCGGGCGATGACGCTTCAGGGCGAACCTGGATTCGATTCCGCGGCGGCATTCAGTTGCCTGTGGTCGCCGGGACCTACAAGCGATTTTTGGCGCTGATTATTCAGCGACCTCTCGTCGGTGTGGTGATTGCATTTGTGTTGCCCTTGCTAGGTTTCATTGGTGCGTCCCAATTGCAGGAACAGTTCTTTCCGCCGTCGGGTCGTGATCAATTTCACATCACCGTGGAAGGGCCACCGACGAGTTCGATTGGCCAGACGCAAGCAACCACGCGGCGTGTTGATGAGATTGCTCGTGCGTCCGGTGCGGCTCGAATCGATTGGTTCTTTGGCGAAAGCGCGCCTCAGTTTTATTACAACGTTGTCGGCAATCGACGCGGCACGGCCAATTTTGCTCAAGGCCTTGTGACGTTACCCAAGGGCTTGGACCCGATCGGCGTGATCCGGGAATTGCAGGCGAAGCTCGACGAGGAGATTTTGTCCTCGCGGGTGCTGGTTCGACAACTCGAACAAGGTCCACCGTTTGAAGCCCCCGTCGAAGTGCGATTGTTTGGTCCCGATCTGGAAACGCTGCGTGAGATTGGCCACGACGTGCGCTTGCGATTGTCAGCAATGCCCGAGGTCGTGGCCGTTCGCACGGATTTGAATGAGGTGCTGCCGCAAATCTCGTTTGATGTCAACCAAGCCGCTGCGTCTAGCACTGGCGTGACCCCAGCTGAAATTGCGAGGCAACTTGAAACGTCACTTGAGGGTGCGACGGGAGGCAGCGTTTTGCAGGACAACGAGGAGTTACCCGTCGTCGTGCGTGTCGGCGACAATGATCGCAGCAATCTCGCTCGCGTTCGCAGCATGAATGTGATGCTGCCGCTTGGCGGGGAAACACCCGTGTCCGCGGTCGCCGATGTCACATTGCGACCCGAAGCGGCCGCAGTGCCGCGACTCAATCGGCAACGCATGAATGAAGTCAACGCCTATCTGGTGGCGGGCGTGCTGCCCAGCGTGGTTCAGAACCAAATTGCATCAAGCTTTGAATCCAATCCGTTGGATTTGCCACCGGGTTATTCCTACGAGTTTGGCGGCGAAGCGTCCAAGCGGGATGATGCGGTTGGCAACCTCTTTTCGACGGTGGGCGTGCTCGCGGTTCTGATGGCGGCGACGCTCGTGCTGTCATTCGGTTCATTTCGCATGGCGTCGATGATCGGAATCGTGGCCGTGCTATCGATTGGTCTTGGGTTGCTCGCATTGCTCCTTTCAGGCTACTCGTTTGGATTCACGGCGATCATTGGAACGATGGGGCTGATTGGCGTCGCCATCAATGATTCAATCGTGGTGCTCGCTGGTATTCGAGCCAATACCGAGGCGGTCAAGGGTGATGTGTCGGCAACGATCGATGAAGTCATGCATGCGACCCGTCATGTGGTTGCCACGACGCTGACCACGATGGCCGGCTTCGCGCCATTGATTCTGGATGGCGGTGCCTTTTGGCCGCCGATGGCGGTTTCAATCGCGGGCGGTGTTTCGGGCGCGACGTTATTGGCGTTGGTGTTAATCCCGGCGCTGCATCAATGGTTGTTGGTGGGTCGTAAGCGGTTGGTTGATCGTTTGATAATGGCGACTTGACTTCAGGGGCGTCAGTGCCGATTCCTAACGCTGATCGAGCCATCGTCGATGAAGCGAAAGTGCGAAACTACCTTCTCAATCCGGCTCATCCCGATGGTGGCTCAAAGGCAATCTGGTTCCAGTCGATCGGTTATTGCGATGACGATTGGCAGGATCTAAGAGATGATTTATTGATGATCGCGAAAACTTGTACTGCATTTGACATTGAAAACACTCGCTTCGGCATAAAGTATAAGGCGAGAGGGATTATTGGTCGTTCAAAACGTACGGCGGTTGTGCTGACAGTTTGGATCGACGAAGGCGATGGCCACCTGCGACTGATAACTGCATATCCGGCACTTAAGACTTGATTACCGAACATTCACTAGTTGTGCTCGATGCCGAACCTCCACACCCGAAGCTGACACGTGGTGACGTTGGCACCGTTGTGCACGTGTATCGTGGCGGAGCGGGATATGAAGTCGAATTCGTCGACGGTGGTGGTCAAACCGTGGCTCTCGTAACGCTTAGTGCCGCGGATGTTCGTCCGATCAAAGCCGGTGAGTTGCTTCACACACGCCAAACTTTGTAGGCCAGTTTAGACGAGGTCAATTCCCTGACCGATCTCTACGGATCGTTTTCGACCTCAAGGCCGAATCGACGTGGCTTCGTCAGTCACGCACGGGCATCCGGACGACCCCGCCACGGATCGATGGTAGCGATTCGATCTCTTGGGTAGCTGATGAAGCCGCGCCTTCGGTCGCTGAATGGGTCATGATGACCAATGGAACCGATCGCTCGTCGCTGGAAGAGTCAGGTTCCATTTCATGCTGGATCACCGATGAGATCGAAATGGCATGATCAGCTAATACGCCCGAAATCGCAGCGAGTGTGCCCGGATCGTTTGTCACCGATAGCCGCAAATAGTACCGGCCCGCTAGCGTGTCCACGTCCCGCTGTGAAACCCGTGGTCGCGCACCCGACGCAAAGTACTCGAGTGTTCGAAAAGTGATGGGGGTTCGCCCAACGGCTGTGTCGATCACGTCGGCCACGACCGCGGACGCGGTCGGCATCTGGCCCGCGCCCAGGCCATGATAGACAACCGGCCCAACGGCATCGCCAACCACGCGAATCGCGTTGTAGGCGCCCGTGACCGCTGCCATCGGATTACCAATTCGAATCAACGTCGGTGCCACCGACAATTCGAGTTCGTTGTCCACCAGCTTTGCTGTCGCAAGCAATTTGATGCGATAACCCAATTGCGCTGCGTATCGAAGATCGACAGGATTCAACGCATCGATGCCACGCCGCGGAATATCTCTCCAGTTGACCGTCGCACCGAAAGCGAGATGCGCCAAAATTGCTAGCTTTTGTGCCGCATCGGTTCCATCGACATCCATCGACGGGTCTGCCTCTGCGTAGCCGAGTTCTTGAGCACGACGAACGGTCTCATCGTATCCTGCGGCTTTATCGTCCATTTGTGACACGATGAAATTGCTCGTGCCGTTCAGGATGCCCTCGAGCGATGTGATTTGATTGGCGGAAAGACACTGGCTGAGATTGGCAATGATTGGAACGCCTCCCGCGACAGCGGCTTCGAAGGCGATGCTGCGGCCGAGTTCACGTGCCCTGGTAAATAATTCCGCGCCATGCTCGGCCAGAAGTGCTTTGTTGGCCGTTACGATGTCTTTGCCTGATTCCATTGCTCGACGCATGATCTCACACGCCGGCGATAACCCTCCGATCAATTGCACAACGACGTCGATCGTTGGGTCATCGATAACCGCGTCGATATCATCCGTCAAAATGCCGTGTGGCAATTCGATCCCGCGTGGCTTTGACAAATCACGGACCGTCGCCCGCGAAAGCCAGATGGTTCGCCCGGCGTGCCGAGCGGTCCGATCGCCATGATCAATCAGCAATTTGGCGACACCCGCACCCACGGTGCCCATCCCGATGATGGCCACATTGGTGCGTTCGTTTTTGTTGGGATCCGTGCGGTTTAGGCTGCTCATGGGGCCAAGCCTAACCAAAAAAACGGCGGCTGGAACGTGCCCAAACGTTCGCAACCGCCGTTCTCTTTGTAACGCGAAGACGCAACCGCTCATGCCCGGCGATCACCTGAATCCCACATCAACGGCAATCAAGTCACAAGCGGCCCGCTTCGACTTAGGCGTCGGGCCCTCCACTTGGTTGGCCACGCCGGCATGAGTGAATCCATCGGCATAACTGCTGCAATAACACCGGGCCAAAACGGCACAATGGTCAAACGTGGTTCAGTCAACGACAGTCCGGCAATTCTGCCACGCTGCAACGGCTAGATAAGTTGTGCCGACTGCGGGGTGAAATGGGGTCCTGCGAATCGCAACCGGTTTGTCGGCGGTGGTTGAATCGGCACCCCGGCGGCAATTTCCAGTGAATTCCGTCTTGTCGGTTCAAACCGGCTTTGCGACCCTACGGATCGTAAGGGGTGTGCTGGTGAGCATTTCCTCGAATCTTTGTTGCCAAACCCGATCAGCAAGGACGCTGTATGTCGGTTGATTACGCATTCGCACCTCGTCGACGCTGCCGATTGGCGAGTCCGACATGGATGTGGCATCGTGTTTGGAAAGCGACGTCAACATGAACGGAATGTTGTTGTCGCTTCTTCATGCGGCCCACTGCCGGAGCACGCATCACCACATCGCGTTGGCAGCCCTACCACTCATCGAAACAGCGGCGGGACGTTGCCTTGCGTCGCAGCTACTGCGACATCATCAGCGATATCTCACCGGAGCCAAAGATCCTGACGCGCGTTTCCGTGATTTTCAGAATCACGTGATTCACGTTGACGATGGTTATTGGGGCGGTGCTCCGCGAGTTGCGCACCAATGGTTTGAGCGATTGCAGCGGTACCTTGGTCAGCGACGTTACTCTGATGCCGCTCATGCCAGTGGCGTATTGAGCCATTACTTCACCGATCCCATCATGCCGTTGCATACGGCGCAGTCCCCAGTCGAGCAGGTTTTGCACCGGCCGATTGAATGGAGCATCACAAACTGTTGCCGTGATTTGTTACGGCGTTGGCACAATAGCTCGCGAGAAACCATTTTTGAGCTGTCTGAAAAAGAAGGCTGGCTCGGCGAGGCCATCCTGCATGCGGCTCGCGTCGCGCACGGTCACTATGACTACCTGCTGAAGACTTACGACTTGGCGGCTGGTGAAAAGCATCCGCCAGCCGGCCTGGTCGCGGATCTACCGGATCGGATGGCAGACTTGTTGGGATTGGCCGTGACAGGTTGGGCACGGGTCCTTGAGCGGATCGCTTGGCAGGCTCAAGCCGATGGCAATCCGATCCCAGCCACATCAACCTCGGTCGGTATGATTCTGGCGACGATCCGCGTCCCCGATCGGTGTTGGTTGCGGCGATTGGAGCACGGCCGCGAACGGAATGCCGTTGAAGCGTTGGTCAGCGAATTTCGTGAAACTGGACAGCTTCACCAGCACTGCCCCTCGGAACAAAAGGTGCTCTCACGCGTTCGCGAGATCCGACATCGCGAGCAGGATTATCGTGCTCGGCGAGAATTAGCTGCCAAACTCAATCGCGAACAACAGAGAACGAAAGCTGGCACGGAAGCCGAGCCCCAATCGGATCCAGTTTTGTTGCCAATGCCGACGTCGCATCAACCGATTGGTTCCGAAGGACTATGGGAGGCGAGCGATGAGCCTCGACTTCGTGTGATTGACACTTTGGAGGCGGCTCCCTCGATCGGACCCAAGACGGCTGCTCGTTTTGCCGCAATCGGTATCTCGACGGTCGGTGAATTCCTGGCGGCGGATATGAATCAGATGGTCCGTTCGTTAGCGACACGTTGGATGACGCAAAAAACACTCACGGCGTGGCGTTATCAAGCACTCTTAATGTGCCAATTGCCACAAATGTCCGCTGCCGAGTGCAAATTGTTGGTGGCGGTGGGTGCCATCGATGTCAGCAAGATTGCCAACGACGCCGGTGATTCAAATGAATTCGACAAGTCGTTGCACCGGAGTATCTGTGGGTTTGCTGAAACGGCGGCGGGTGCTCGGATGCTGCGCGGCACACGAGTGCCGTCGCTGCAGCGGGTTGCTGAAATCGTGGCCGATGCCAGACTCTTTGTCGTTCGGCGAAATCGGGACTCGGCAACATCGCCGTTGATCGGATCTTATTCATCCGATGCGGCCTAGAGCCGATAGCGAAAAACGCCGCCGTCACTGTTCGACTCGAGCACGCTTGATCCGTGAATCCCCGTCGTTTATTGCTCGACCCTTCACCCGGATGGCATATTTTTGTCGTCCGAGGCCTACTGCGCGGTTGTAGTTTGCCCTACGCCGCCGCGGCACGCTTGAGACGTTGGCAGTTCGATTCGGGTCGCCGCTCAATCACCCGTGCTGAAGTGCCCGTGATTAGCGTCGGTAATTTGACCACCGGCGGGACCGGAAAAACACCGATTGTGCGATATGTCTGCCAACGTTTGCGCGAGCGGGGCCATCGCGTTGCCATCTTGAGTCGTGGCTATGGAGCCGTGGCCGGTTACAACGATGAAGCGATGGAATTGATGCAGCATCTACCCGATGTCCCCATCGTCCAGCATCCCGACCGCATTGAAGGGGCCCGCATCGCGGTGCAGGAACTCGAGGCTGAAGTATTGGTGCTGGATGATGGTTTTCAACATCGCCGTCTGCACCGAGACCTCGATCTTGTTGTCATTGATGCAACGGCTCCGTTTGGTGGCGGCTGGATGCTTCCCGGCGGACTGCTTCGCGAGCCGATCAGTAGTCTTCGGCGGGCTGATTTGATTTTGCTAAGTCGTGTTGATCAGGTTGACGGTGCGGAGCGATCTCAGCTGACCGAGACGATTCAAAAGCTGAATCCTGACGCGGCTGTGTTATCGACCGTTCATGCCATAGCGGGTTTGGATCGATTCGTATCCGGCAATCAAAACGTCATGGCTGATCCTGCGGAACTCAAGGGTGCCTCCGTTGTGTTGGTCAGCGCGATTGGCAATCCCCACGCGTTTGAACAGACCGTGATGCATGCCGGTGCGACTATCCTGCAGCGTTTCGATCTGCCTGATCACGATGAATTCAGTCGTGAAACACGGCAGTCACTTGCCGGCGCGATTGCCGCGATCAATCCGCGTCCCCAATGGGTACTTTGCACGGGCAAAGATTTGGTGAAACTGCGGACCGACGCGGTGGGCGGCGTTCCGCTGGCCGCCGTGCGGATCAACGTCCGGATACAGGGCGACGATGATCCATTGCAGCAAGCCCTTGAAAAGATCCTTTGATGCGAATTCTGTTGACCAACGATGATGGTGTTCACGCACCCGGTTTGCATGCATTGGCGCAGCAGCTGCGCCACCTTGGTGATGTGACGGTTGTCGCACCCGCAACTGAGCAAAGTGGTGTGGGGCATTCGATCACTTACTTGACGCCGCTGGTTCCCAAATCAATCCATCGTGATGGACGTCATTGGGCTTGGGCGGTCGAGGGCTCACCGGCCGATTGCGTCAAGCTGTCGCTAGCAGAGTTGTTTGTCGACGAGCCAATTGATCTGGTTGTCAGTGGTATCAATGCCGGACTCAATGCAGGTATCAACGTGTTGTATTCCGGTACCGTTGCCGCGGCCATCGAGGGTGCCTTTTTTGGTGTCACCAGCGTGGCAGTCTCGCTGGAACACGATGATGATCCTGACTTTGATGCTGCCGCCGTCATCGCCCGCAACGTGATTGGTGAGATTGTGCGGCACGACACATCACAGGGCGGCCTATTTAACTTGAATATCCCCACAGCTGCCGCCGAGTCATCCGGCGAGATCCGCGTCGTTCCGATGGGCTTGGCTCAATACGGTCGGCGTTATGAAAAGCGCCAGGACCCGGGCGGGCGTGATTACTACTGGGCCTTGTGGGCGGAACCGGTTGAACCGCCCGAGGAAATGACCGATCTAACGCAGCTTCGTGCCGGTCACGTGACGCTGACGCCACTGCATTTCAATTTGACGCGAGATGATCTGATTCAAGAAATGCGTTCATGGACTCTGCGAGCGTAAACCACACCCGCGAATAATTCACATCGAGGCAACCGCCTTAAGGGTTAGCTGCGGCGACCGCTTTGTCCATGACTGCGATTGCGGCGTCGACATAGCGTTGGTACTCGCGATCGAAATGATTCAGCGCCGCTTCATCGGCAAAGAAGAACATGCGTCCGTGCACGGGATCTTGAACACCAAAGCGACGTTGCCCTGGTACGACGCGTCGTTCTTCAAAGAATCGCACAATATCGATGCCGTTCAGCACGGGCGTGTACGGGACGGGATCGGCCAAAAAGGTTTCCATCTTGGCTTTGGTTTCAAACAGGAATAGCTGACCCAAGTGGATGACACCGAACTTTGGGTTGCCTTCCGCCCAACGAGCCTCATCGATCACGGTCACGCTGCAGAACCCTTCCATCGCTAACTTTGGTTGCGTGGTGGTCGATGCGGTGTCGGCGATGGTCGGTGGCGATGCGTCGGTGGGAGCCGCATGCTGCGATTGCGGCACGGCCAACGTTCCGTCGTCAGCTCCCGTGGGAGCACCCAACGACATGCCGTCGGTGCGAGCACCCGCAAGTTGAGCCGATGCCCCGCCAGGCATTGCCCCTGCCGGCTTCGTCGCGGGCGTGGTTGCCGCCACGTACTGCATTGGTGCTTGACTGGGTGGTGATGCAGGTGCAGGCATCGCGGATGGATCCGGTGCCGTTACCGCGGGCGTTGTGGCGGGAGTCGTTGGTTGAGCGGGGATTCTAGCCTTGCTGGCCGCCAGCATCGCGACGTAATCACTCGGCTTTTGCTTGCTCACGCTATACGAGAGCGTTTGACCGGTCGGCCATACCACCACGTCATAGGGGAAACCGGTGACCTTGAACATTTTGGCCAAATCAGATGCGCCCGGCACGCTCGCGTGGATCTTCACCGGAATGAAATCTTCCGCAATCGCTTGTTGAACTTCGGGTGATTGAAACGCTCCCGCTTCCAGCCGGTCGCACCAAACGCAGTTGTCACTGGTGAAGTGTAAGAGGAGCGGTTTGCTTTGTGACATTGCTGTGGCGTGGGCTGCTTGCAGATCGGTTTGCCAAGCAATCTCAGCACTGGCATGACTGGAAAGGCAGGCCGAAAGTACGGTCACCAGAAAGGCAGTCAAACCGGTCGCGGCCAAAGGGCGCCGCGTCAACGAAAGCAAAACAGAACGCATCGGACAAAATCCTTTTTGTCGTCGGCAAATGGGAGGCAAGGGTTCGTCAGGAGATGGATCGTCTAGGTCGACCTTAACGCTTGAGCGGTTCTTAGCGTTTTTTTCGATTCTTCGGATACCCCGCTTGTCGATCGCGGCAATGCACCGGTAATCCGCGTCGCGATTCAGTCTGTTTCAACCGGCAACCAATTCACAGCGTCGATGACCACGTGTCCTGTCGTCCCCGCGTTGCCGAGATGGACTTCGGCGGGCTTGGACGCGTGAAACTGATAAGTTCCTAGCACTTCGAACCTCGCCTCCTTCGCTTCCGATCGGCTTGCAGATTCTGTGGGTGGGGTCGCGCTGGCTGATGTGAGCGTGACCACTTGGCGTGGCCGTCGCGTTTGGTCAATCGTATGTGTGGCGACGCCGCCGGAGTGATGGATCTCGACTTGCAGACTCGGACATCGATTGGCGTTGGCGGGGTAGGCCAACCGGACGCGATAGAGACCATCGGCTGGCAAGTTTGTGCGAAAGACGGCGATCGCTTTGCCGTCGCCGCGGGCTGAATCGTGGCGATACCCATCACCGATAAAACCCGCCGTTGCGGTGCTACCAGACCATGGTCCCGTTAACGCGGCAGCCGAATCGTCGACGGTGGTTCCGGGAAGATCGTTGGGTGAAATCGTTGGTCCTTTCGGGCGGGACTGGGTGACCATCAAGCCAACGGGCGTTTCGAGGATTTGCCCATCAGCAAGTAGCCTCGCACGCACTTTTTCATACGGTACCGATTGAATGTCAGAGCCTGCGTCGCACGCCATCGCTGCGATCGTTGCCGCTGATTGACCGAGCACCATGAACACGGGTTCCATGCGGATCGAACCGAAGGCGATATGCGTGCTCGAAACGCAAACCGGTGACAACAAATTGCCGCATTCAGTTTGCTTGGGCAAAAGCGAGCCCATCGCGATTTTATAGGGGCCGTTGGTGCCGACGCCAATGTCGCCTTCGTTTTGCACTCGACCATCGGAACTCACATAACGTTGTGCGTTATGCGAATCGATCGAATAGGAACCCATTCCCACCGACTCGGGTGTATCGATTCGTTTTTGAAGATGGTTTTGCGTCATGACGAATGTGCCAACCATCCGCCGCGCTTCACGAATGTACAACTGATGCGGCCAATGTCCGTTATCGATGAATTCATCCTTGGGGTATCCCCACCGACGCATTTCGCGCTGAATGTCTTCGGGGACTCTTGGATCGGTGGCGATAAAGTACAGCATTCCTTTTTGATACGCAGTGTGGTCCGCGATGATTTCGCGACGACGCTGATAGGTTGCCGTTGGGTAGTCGTAGTTGGCACCGATGTGGTCAAAGCTGACGGGACCATGGTTGTTCGTGTCGGTTTTGCGATTGGGTAGCGGATCAAATTTGTTGAACACGCCCCGCCAACCTTTTTCAAAACAGCGCGCCAGCAACTCATACCGAGATGCGTCATAGCCATCGGGCTGCGTGATCGGCACACGATTCTCGTTCACATCGGTCAGACACATGCGAAAGCAATACGCTTGAATTCGATGGTCGGCCGCACCTTGATCACCGGCAGGTTGGTCGCTGATCAGCGGAATCAATCCGCTGCTGGGATCCCCTGGAATGCGATATGGATCAACGGGACCATCGAGAACTTGAAAGTGATGGGCGTGATGGTCGCGACCTTTTTGCACACCCGCGAGTGATTCGTCGAAGTCGGTCACTGCTTCGCGTCCCGCGGCCGTCGTCACGCCGGCGGCGGCGATCAGGTCACCTTCGTAAGTGGCATCAATAAACACTTGGCCGTGGAATCGTTGTCCATCGAGCGTGCCAATGGACTCAATGCGTGTTCCTTCCTTGATCACACCTTGCTTGCGATCCAGCCAAGCATCACGCACGACCGGGATATCGTGGTCATCGATCCAACGTTCAATGATCTGCTCGGCAACGTGAGGCTCAAAGACCCACATCGTGGCGTCTTCATCGTCGCGAGCCCGGTGCCCCTGGGCCCGATTGCCGTAACTGGCCCTGCTCTGTTGCCGCCATGCGGATTCATCCGAGTAGTGGCGATAGATCGCTTGATAAAACGACTTTGCCAGTCCACCAACAACTTCCTTTCGACCCGAATCGGTCCATCCCAATCCGCTGGTGGTTAGTCCGCCAAGATGTCGGTCGGGCGAAACGATGAGAACCGATTGCCCCATCGCTTTGGCCTGAACCGCGGCTGTAATCGCAGCCGACGTTCCCCCGTAGATCACGATGTCGTAACGTGGCTCCGCGGCACAAATGGTGGTCGCCAACCAGAAAAACCAAATTGATATTCGGAAGCGCATCGTTGGATTAGGGAGAGCTCGAGAATCAATGCAAAAAGCCCGGCGAGACACCCGCCGGGCTTGCAGCTTAACTAAATATCTCGGCGATGTTGGCTACAGACCAGCATCCTCCGCGGGTAGCTTGCCCACCTCGAGCTTGTCACTAAATTTCTCGCCGCTGCTGCTCAGCTTTTCACCTGCTTTCTTGAAGCCTTCGCTTATTTCTTTGGCGGCCTTTTCGGGATTCGCCTTAATGTAGTCGCGTGAATAGGTCTCCATGTCCAAAAACTCATAGACGGCTTTACCATATTCGTTGCGAGCTTTCTTCTTGTCTGGATGCCCTTTGACGTGACACACATAACATCCGGCACGCCGTGCAGTCTTCACAAAATCCGGATCAGCGTCCTCGCCAAGAAAGTCAGTTTTCCACTGCCGACTGAAGCTACTCGTTGCTAGTGCAGGTGTCGAAAGCAGCGATAGAAAAACCGGAAAAAGCAGTAAGCGTTTCATTGTCTTGATTGCCAAGATGTAGGTGAAAAGTCGCAGGGGGGGGTCGATAGCAGACGTTACCGTAGCAAGCGTCTTTTATTCGCTTTGTTCAGTCACTGCCGACTGAGTCAAATCGACGCGTTGATGGCAAACGCGGTAATTCGCCTTCGTCGAATCCCGCAACCAATGATCCATCCTGTCGAAAATCAGACGGCAACATTTGGCTGGACGGGATCTCGCTTGGAGAGGGCTTCGACCAACGTACGACCCATCGCGGTGTTCGATCTTCGGCCCAAGACGGCCCATCATCATCAAGCAAATCGGACATGCGAACCGTTTGCGTTTGACCAAACAAATCTCGAATCACCATTAAAGGATCCATCAACGTACTATCAGTCTCGTAAGCATTGGCCGAACCAGTAAGGCTGAACCAATTGGTACTCGTTTGAGAACTTCCAAGCCCTATTAATTCTACATGAGGAAAGCCTCGATTTACGACAAACACACTTTTTTCTGCACGTCGTTCAATGAAGACGGGGAATGGCGTAAAGCTATCGAGTTGCATTCGCAATAGGCCTTCAGGGATAATTGCCGTGAGCCGATCTAATGACAATTGAATTGCACCGGAGGTCGGACGCGGTCGTGACATGGAACCGGCCGTGTCGATCATCCGACGTGAGATTGCAAGCAACCCATTGTCCCACTTCAATTGAAGCTCAGCGGCGGGTTGCATTCGAAGCATCCCAATTTCGCCTCTCACAATGACGTTTTGCAATTCCAGTGAGACCAGCGGCATGGCACGGTTGTCGCCATCTCGATCGATTCCCGACATGCTGGAATTGACCCGCTGGTTTGATGGCAAGTCCGCGTCGATGCGGACAGCAAACGCGTGTGTCGCGTCACGTCGCGACGGATTTTGCATCGTGATCGTGCAATCGGTCAGCTGAACGCGACGATTTTCATGCAGCACAAACAACGATGCGCCATCGGTCTCACTGCTGGGCACTGTGTGCGTGAAGTGAATGTTCGCAAACTCGACTGGATGTTGACCTACCGTGATCAAGTCACTCGGCTGCATATCAACATCGTCAGTCGCGATGAGCTGCCAGATGGTTCCGCCGGTCAACGTCGATTGAATCAGCAGATCGTCGCGTTCGATCGTGATCGGACCGGACGAGATGCTGCCAATGGCCAGATCAATCTGATTGATATCGAGTAGATCGGCTTGTCGAAATGCATCTCTCAGCGACCCAACCAATTGAACTTGATCGGCCCGCGCCGATTCCTGCGATTGCGGATCATTAATCCAAATGGGATCAACGACACGAATCACTTTCGGGGGCAGCACGACCGCAACGGTATCGCCAACACGGTCGGCTGACATCTGTGCAGCGGATCTGTTGGGTGACAGCATCCCGTTCCCGATGATTGATGACGAACTCGATACGATCGCGTCATCGGGCGGGTCGGGGATATTCGCGACGCCCTCGGTCGCGGCATTGTTCAAGCGTGGTGTCGTCGCATCGGGCGTCATTGCCTCGATGGTGCTGTCGTTCAAATCCATGATTCCGGAAGTGCCAGGCGTGCTCAGCGCGACAGATTCGGAACTTATCCCTGAGTCACGATTCTCAACAGCGCTTCGATCAAGCTCGCTTGGCAGTGGTGTCGGAAGCGGAAGACTTGATTGACTCGTATCGCGTACTCGCGAAGCCTCGCCGATATCGGGCGAAGAAGGCAGCGGAAACGTCAGGCTCGGCGGATCGCCCGCACGGCGTACGGCAAGTGGATTCGCGCTGCCAGCAATCAAGCCTGATGGATCATCACGCAAATCCGGTTCGCTAGCTAATTCGGAACGATCAACCATCGCACGCGGATCTGATTCGGGTGTGCGATTGGTTCTCGGTGCGTTGTCCATCAACCCGGCTCGAGCGACGGTCGGACGATCGATGCTTTGAGAAAGGTTGTTTGCGGCAGCATCACGGCGGGTTGGCTTGATGATCTCGGATGCCAAATCAGGCGATGCGTCCAAGGGACGACTGCGACTGGCATCCGTCTTGAGGTTGCGATCGTTGACTGATGGGCTCTCAATCGAGCGAGTTGATCGCGGTGGTCGCGACGCGATCGCGGAAGGCGATCGACTAGCGAGAACGAGTGAATCGAAATCGCGGCGGCTTTGCCATGCAGATAGTTCCAACCAAGCCACGCTGATCAACAATAGGGACGCCGCAACGACCCAAGGCAAATGGCGTTTGATGCGACGTCGCAGAATGCTGATTTCTTGAGCGACCACTGCCACGGCACCGCGACTGCGTGGCAGTCCTTCACGAGCGGCTAATTCTTGCAAGTCGGCGATCAATGTCTCAGCGGTCTGATATCGTTCTTCGGGTTTCTTTGCCAACAATTTCCGTAAGATCGCTGCCAAGTCTCCACTGGCGTCCTCGCGTTTCTTACGAATGTCAGGTGCTGTGGCGCTGCCATGATTGAGCAGCTTCTGCAGCATCGTGCCACCGGGAAATGGAGGCGAACCGGTTAACATGAAAAAGAGAGTGCAGCCCAGCGAATACAAGTCGCTCCGCAGATCGGCAGCGCGCGGGTCGTGTGCCTGTTCCGGCGAGATGTAATCAAAGGTTCCCAGAGTAACACCACTGGCAGTCAGGTCTTCAGAAGTATCGAAACTCTCCGAGCGTGCCAAACCCATATCGACCAATTTGATTGATCCGGCCGGCGTCAGGATGACATTGGACGGTTTGATGTCGCGATGCACGATGCCACGCCGTGATGCATGCCCAAGCGCGTCGGCCAATTGAGAAGTAAAGAACACCGCTTCATCGATCGTCAACGGACCTTCTGACTGCACATGCTCTCGAACGTTTTGCCCCTCGACATACTCGAACACCAAATAATGCCAGGGACCATCGTTGCCAACTTCGAAAACGCGGGCGATCTGAGGATGATCGAGTTTGGCGGCGCTTTGAGCCTCGTTTTGAAAACGACGCAGCAGTTCCGGGTCACCATCGGCAAATGGCACCACTTTGACGGCGACTTCTCGGCCTAATTGCTCATCGCGGGCCAAGAATACCGCTCCCATGCCTCCGCCACCAATCTGTTCGATCAGGTGGAAGTGGTTGAGTGCCTCGCCTTGCAACTGGCGAGTCATGGTCGCGGGCGTTTGTCGCACGCCGGGTGACGAGGCTGACCCGGTACTTCTTCGGCCCATGCTCGAACCCTTTGGGCTCGATTCGGACGTCAAGCTCGAGGGATCCTTTCGGGATCGATTGCGAATGACGGTTTGAGCGTCTTCAATTGCGCTGGCCGATTGTGCGGCATCACCAGCCATCGCCGGCGCGCGATGGTCCGTCGAGGCATCTGATTGGCTGGCGGGGACAGAATCCATGCGGCCGCGGCAGTGGTAAAAGGAGAAAAGCGTCGATCCATCGTACGTAGAGGGTAATAAACACGCGCCAATTTGACAAATTTTGGACTTCACTCGCGGGGCCCAATCTTTGACCCTCAGCCCTGACGAGGGGCAATTCGAACCCCGGATTGACCCGAATTCCCGCATAATCCCATCCGATGCATCTCCTGCCACATTTTTTGTAAAGCGTCCGAACCTGATGTTCCCAAATCAGTGGTCCAATCGTTGACGTAGAGACTGACGTGCTGCATTAGCACATCGTCGTCGAATTCCTGTGCCCACCGTCGCATGGACGGTAATGCAGTCGCTGGATCGCGGCGTGCGATCGCCAACGATTCATCAATGGCCGCGATCGCTTTTGGGACGATCGGTTCGGGCACTTGATCCCGAACAATTAATCCTCCCAGCGGAAGCGGGCACTCGTTCTTGCGTTCCCACAATGTTCCCAAATCCGCGACCAGATGTAATCCAGATTGCTGATAAGTAAAACGGCCTTCGTGAATACAGACGCCAAAGTCAGCTGACCCGTTGCTTAGTCTTGGCATGATGTCCGAGAAAACAACGTGCTGCACCTGAGTCGTGTTGCCATAGAACAGCTCGAACAAGAACTGAGCTGTCGTGGTTTCACCCGGGCACAGCGTGATTTGTTGTTCGTTGTTTGGGACTGAATCAGGTTTCGCCGCCAACAACAGCGGTCCGACACCAAATCCAAGAGCCGAGCCCACGGGCAGGATTCGCGTCGATGATGTCATACGCATCGCGGCGTTGAAACTGGTTTTCGCGAGATCAAAATCGCCGTCAAACAGTCGCGAATTCAGTTCTGCAATGTCCAGCAGTTCGATTTGCCAATTCAGACCACGCCGATCAACGCGACCGTCGAGCAAGGCCGCAAAAGCGAAGGTGTCATTGGGACACGTCGATATCCCGACATGAATATTCAATCGTTGTTCAATCCCAACACGTCAAACATGTTGTGCAAGCCGGACGATCGCCGTGTTCCAGCCTTTGAGTCGATCAACCATTTGGCCGCTGCGATCGCGCCGCTGGCGTAGCAATCGCGATTGCTTGCTGCCACATTCAATTCGATCTTTTCACCCAGCATTCCAAAGACAATCGTGTGCTCGCCGGGATTATCCCCGACACGAATGGCGTGGTAACCAATTTCAGATCGGCGGCGCTCACCCGTGCTCCCTTCTCGACCGTGAACGGGCTGGACTACCTGATCGGATTTTCCTTGGGTCAACGACTCTGCCAACAGTTCGCCAAATCGAAGCGCCGTCCCACTTGGTGCGTCAGCTTTGAATCGGTGATGTCGTTCAATCACTTCGATATCTAGTCCGCCAGCCACATTGCGCAGAGCCGCGGTGATTTGCTGAACCACTTTCATGGACACATTTACCGCCAGCGACATGCTGGGTGCCCAAACGATGGGAATGGCTTTGGATGCGTCCCGTAGATGTTGCTTTTGACCGTCTTCCAATCCGGTCGTCGCAACGACAAGCGGCCAACCATTCGTTCGACAGTGTTCGATGCAATCGTCAATCGCCGAAGGTAACGAGAAATCAATCACGATCGGTGGCGATTCATCCGAGGCTTGCTCG
>JBCCJB010000035.1:0-18884 GCA_039028015.1 Planctomycetota bacterium | reverse complement strand
CGAATATCTCCATGGCCACGATATGCCTTCGACCCATTTTAGACAAGGTTCCTTGTGTAAAATAAACCGTAGGACCCTATTTTGCGTCGTTTAAGGGATCTTTTTCGCGCATTGGGCTGAATCCAGCCAGCGGACCCAGGTCTGCGGGCTCCCCGTCCGCTGAGGCAACAAACGTGCGGTAATGCAGAGCCGACATCAGCAAATCCGCATCCAGATCCGTCCTGAAATCGAATCGATCGAGCAGGGGGTTGGTTAGGTGCCGAGCGATTTCCACCCTCCGCGATGGCGTTAGGTAATGCCGCCTTTCCGCGTAAACGGCCAACGTTCGAGCCATCGAGCGGCTGACCGCATAGTCGCCAGGGATAAATGAGGCCAACGCAGCAACCCTGGGATCGCTTTCCTGTTTGGATGGCAGACGCCACTGCCGCTCATCAATGATCACCATGGTGCCGGCCGCGATATCGCCCAACCGTTGCATGCGGCGGGTAAGGATCATGCAGATTAAACCGACCATACCAGTCGGAATCAGAAAAACCGGCGGAATGTCGTCGTCCAAGAACTGAAGTGCCGCCATCGGAGCCAGATCCGCCACGCGAAGCAGGTTTCGAATCACTGCGCGTTTCCCCGTGATGGGGCAACCGTCGACATCAATGACACGAATCCCGCACATCCATTTGCCGATCGTGCGGCCGTTGAAGACCGACTCCATCGCGGCACCATAGAACCAGCTGATCACGAAATAGCTAACCATCACGCCGGCGATTCCGAATGGTCCAAGCTGGGTGAGATCCAACAGGCCGATGAACAGCATCACCGTCAGGCCGATCAAAACAATCAGTCCCCACCGCACCAAAAAATCGATGAGGTATGCCGGCAAACGCCGAAACGGTCCGGCAAGCTGGTAATCGAAGGCGATGTTCTCGGGAGTCACGACTTCAATGGTCGTGTCGAGCGGCCGATGGGTGGCGTTGGAGTCGTATATCATGACGGCCCATCATAAGCCATCCATACCACGCCAGCATTTTATGACCGCGTCGCCGACACCGGTACCAAAGCCAACCTCATCGTCGAACCCAAACGACGCGACAGCCAACCAATCATCGGCTTCGACCCAAGTGACCGAACCACCTCGCGCTTGGTGGCGGATCGCCATGAGTGTTGGTCCCGGTTTGATTGTTGCCGGCTCGATTGTCGGCTCGGGCGAGTTGATCGCAACGACAAAGACCGGCGCGGAAGCGGGTTTCGCTTTGCTGTGGCTGATCATCCTGGGATGCGTCGTCAAGGTCTTCACGCAGATTGAACTGGGACGCTACACCTTGATCAGCGGCCGGACCACATTGCAAGCGCTCAATGAAGTTCCCGGACCTCGTATCAGCGGGCGAGGTAACTGGTTGGTGTGGTATTGGGTGGTGATGTGGATGGCCAGCATCAGCCAGCAGGGCGGCATCGTCGGAAGCATTGGTCAAGCATTGACCATCAAGGCTCCCATCACCCAATCGGGCGTGTCCAACAATGAACTCGCTAGCGCCGAACAGCTGCTCACGTTTGATCGCTATGCAGCAGCGAGTCTTGACGGCGATGAAAGTCGCGATTTGGAATCGGGTGATGTTCAGCTGCCAATCGACATCACAGAATCCGATGACTTCGACGCTCGTGAGCAAGAGCTAGCCGTCCTGCGGCAACAGCATAATGAACGTCATGGGAGCTCGCCACCTCCAGATATCATTTACTGGGCGTTATTGATGTCAGCGGCCACGAGCGGCATCTTGGTCGTGGGTCGCTATGGATTGATTCAATCATTCTGCACGGTGCTGGTCGGATCGTTCACGCTGTTGACGATTGTGAACCTGGTCATGCTGCAGGGAGACACGACCTACCGCGTGACGTGGTCGGAGTTCTTCGCTGGTTTAAGGCTGAACTTGCCGGACACGCCCGGAACTGAATCCACCGCACGGCCCATTGCGACGGCGCTGGCGACCTTTGGCATCATCGGTGTGGGTGCAGCGGAATTGGTAACGTATCCATACTGGTGTTTGGAAAAGGGCTACGCGCGGTTCACGGGAACGAACGACGGCTCCGAATCGTGGCGCGCTCGAGCCAGCGGTTGGATGCGTGTCATGCAGGTTGATGCGTGGGGATCGATGGTGGTGTACACGTTTGCCACGATCGCGTTTTACCTGCTCGGGGCCGCCGTCCTGTATCGGATCGGGTTGAATCCAGAAAAATCGGAAATGGTTCGGATCCTCGCCGTCATGTTTGTTCCAGTCTTTTCGGACTGGGCATCATCGATCTTTTTGTTTGGCGCGATCGCCGTTTTGTACTCGACATTCTTTGTCGCCAATTCGAGTCATGCGCGTGTCTTTTCCGACGCCCTGCGGGTGATGGGCGTGATCGCGCCGGACGAAATGACGCGAAGGAAGTGGGTGCGACGGCTGAGCGGTCTCTTTCCAATCCTCGGTTTCCTGATTTACGTCGCCTTTCCAAACCCCGCCCAGTTGGTGCTGATTTCAGGCGTGGCCCAAGGCATCATGTTGCCCATGCTCGGTGGTGCGGCATTGTTTTTTCGCTATCGCCGCTGCCTTGACGAACTTCGTCCTGGTCACATTTGGGATGCCATGTTGTGGTTATCGGCACTCGCGATGCTCGTGACCGGAGCGTGGACGGTCTGGTCGCGGTTTTGACCGACTTACCACATCACAATGAAGATCAATCGGCTGAGGCGAGATCGGCAACGATTTCTTGGGCCGATTCCGGCAAGGCTTTCACCTTTGGACGGCGACGTTTGCGTGTCTTTTCGGGCACCATGCCGCGCATCGATTCGAGTTTGCCAAAGCACAAGAGCCGATCACCGGGCTCGAGTGTGCGTTTGATGCGCGGATTGGGGATCACGGTCGTGCCCCGGTACAGCGTCAGCACATTAATGTCGAGCTCGTGCGCGCCGGCTTCTTCGATGGTTTTGCCGACCCATTCGCTGCCGTCGCGGATCAAGATCTCCGTGACACCGTAGCCGCGGCTGACCGTGAGACGTTGCCGCACATCGACTTCGGGGAAATCGACCTGGGCAATCATGTAATCGATGATGGCACCGGCAATATCAAGTTTGGTGGCGGTCTCGATGCCTTCCAAACCTGGCGACGAGTTGACCTCCATGACTTGCGGGCCGTCTTTTCCTTCGAGCATATCGACGCCGGCCACGCGAAGTCCCATGATCTGCGCGGATCGGACGGCTGTTTCGGAAAACGCGTCGTCCAGCGTGATGGCTTCGGTTTGGCCGCCCCGATGAACGTTGGAACGAAACTCCGCGCCTTGGGCGACGCGTCGCATCGCGGTAACCACACGGTCGCCCACCACAAAAGCGCGGATATCGCGACCGCGGCTTTCGGAAACAAATCGTTGCACCAAGACATTTTGTTTGGTGCTGTGAAGCGTTTCGATGATCGCCTCGGCCACCTTGACTGATTCAGCCAAGATCACGCCGACGCCTTGCGTGCCTTCGAGCAATTTGATGATGACCGGAGCGCCTCCAACGCGCTCGATGGCGGGCAGGATGTCTTTGCGATCCCGGACGAACGTCGTTTGGGGAATCCCGATTTGATGGCGGCTGAGAATCTGCAGGCTGCGAAGCTTGTCACGCGAGTTTGTGATGCCCGTCGACGAGTTCGCGCTGAACACATCCATTTGTTCGAATTGACGAATCACTGCCGTGCCAAAATAAGTGATGCTGGCACCGATGCGTGGCAGCACGGCGTCGTAATCGGACAACTGCTTGCTGCGATAAAATAAGTCAGGATCGTTTTCTGCCAAATCGATGGCAAACTTGAGCGTGTTGAGCACTTTAACCGCCGAGCCACGTTGCTCAGCTGCCTCACGAAGTCGCCGCGTGCTGTAACACCGTGGACTGCACGACAGAATTGCCAGCTTCACAAGAATTGCCTTTTTGGGGGAAGTGACTCGGAGTTTTTAAACCGTCTGATGATTGCACGAGTTGGTCGTTGAGCGGACTGATCGTTCTACGGGCTGATCGTTGAGCGGCGACCTCGGTCAATGATCAGGTGCACGCTTCGTGCCAACTCGTTTCTTGCGTCGGCCCATCAAATACGACGCACCCGGATCGACGACGCAGTGGCCGCGGATCGCCTCCCGTCCGACCAACATGCGAAAGCCCATCGAGTCACGATTGGCCAACGTCAAATCCATCGGTCGAGCCAAATTGGAGATCGCCAATCGAGTGCGGACGACGATCCGCTCAGAAACCTCGCCGTTACTGCTGCGTATTTCGCGGCGTTCGAGAATCGGCAGGTCAGCCGGCACAACAATATCGTCTCGGCCTTGAACCGGGTGGACTGAAAACCGAACCCACTCCTCGCCGTCTCGTTGATAGGTTTCAATATCGAAGGCATGAAGCGAACTTGACCGCGCACCCGTGTCGATCTTGGCTTTGATACGACGCAGTCGCAAATCAGGCAGACCCACCCACTCTCGCCAACCGATCAGTAACGGCGTCGAGTGGGAGTCGTTTGACGCGGACGTGTCGGAGCTTGCAGGCAACGTTTTCGAGTCTTTTAAAACTGAGTCTGAGCTAAGTCATTGATCGACTGATTCATTTAAAACTACCAACCTCCTGCATTGCAACATGACTGCTCAACACGAACCATTTGGAACGACCGATGAGGGTCAAACGGTTGTGCGCAGCAAGCTGACCAACCAAAGCGGCAATCACATCAGCGTGATGAATTGGGGCGCGTCGCTATTGGAAGTGGTGACGCCTGACCGAGATGGCAACCGAGTCAATGTGAACGCCGTTTATGATTCGCTGGATCGCTACTTGAAGCCCCATCCTGGTTTCGGTAGCAGTATCGGGCGGTTCTGCAATCGGATTGCTTTGGGTCGATTCACCATCGATGAGGTGGACTATCAGGTGACGGTCAATCATGGCAAGCATTGCTTACATGGTGGCAAAACAAACTGGTCGCGTGTGTTTTGGCAAACCATCCAGCAAAGTGATGACAGCATCACTTACCAGTACGTCAGTCCCGATGGCGATGAAGGTTTCCCAGGCGAGGTGGTCGCCACGGCGAGTTACCGCTGGTCCGATGACAATGTTCTGACGATTACCTACACCGCAACGACGACCAAGCCAACGCACGTCAACTTGACCAACCACAGTTATTGGAATTTAACGGGTATGGGTGCCGGTAGCGTTCGGGATCATGTCGCACTGATTCATGCGAACCAGTTTTTAGAAGTCGACGACGCACTGATTCCGACCGGTTCCCTTAGCGAAGTCAGCAGCACGCCGCTGGACTTTCAACATCCCGCCACGTTTGGCCAATCAATTGATCAATTGTTCGCAACCAAGGGTTACGATCATTGTTATGTGGTCGCTGGCTTTAGCGAAGAGAATGCAGGTCAACTGCGACCAGCTGCGTTGGTGGAAGATCCCAAGTCGGGACGGACGCTCGAGATCGAAACCACACAGCCCGGTATGCAGCTTTACACCGGTAATCATTTGGGCCGTAACGAGCGATCGGCGGGGCTTGGGTCGCATGATGCATTTTGCTTGGAAACTCAGCATTACCCCGACGCGCCCAACCATGCTCATTTTCCCAGCACGCTGCTGCGGCCGGGCCAAACGATGCGTGAAGTGACCACGCATCGATTTGGAATCGTTTGAACATTACTCAGTGGTCGACTAGTCAATGGTCGACCTTCATGTGAGCCAGTTTGTTGTCGTGGTTACCTTTGCTTTTCCCGCCGGTGTGCGGGTTATGTGACGAACTGATCCGCGAGGGTGGATCGGTCGTCTTTTGTCACGCTTGTGAAGTGTCGCTTGGCAGCACACCAGCTCAATTCGAACGCGCGTGTTTGCGATGTGGCCTTCCTGGTGAACCATGCATACGATGTCATCGCAACGATCTATCGCCGCTAAGTGGTGTCGTTGCTTGGGCGCGGTATGAAGAAGCGATGCGAGACGTGGTTGTGGCAGCCAAATACCCGCGCAATGCGGCCATCACCCGTGAGATGGCAACGCGTTTGGCTCAGCGGTGGCAACGAAAGCAAGCCGCTGGTGAAGTTCCAATGTGCGATGTGATTACCGAAGTTCCGAACCGACCATGGCGGCGGTTGCGGCGCGGCGGAAATGGCACTCGGGTGCTGGCCGAGTCACTTGCGTCGCGTTTGCGAGTTCGGCATCGATCATTGCTGCGTGCGATCCGGCGTTTGCAAAAGCAAGCTTGGCTTGATGATGAGGCTCGCCGCGCGAATGTGGCTGGTGCGTTTGCAGTCCGAAAAACAGCTCGCATCAAGGGCAAGCATGTGCTGCTGGTCGATGACGTGATGACCACGGGAGCCACCGCTCGCGAGATCGCCAGCGTGCTCAAAGCATCGGGAGCGGCCAGTGTCTGGTTGGCCGTGCTGGCGCGATCCATTCGGGGCTGAAGGACATTCGCTTGCTGGCTGGTGCTAAGCTGAAGTCGCATCTCATCTCTCGTCTTTTCGGAATCGGGACACGTCCAATGTGGAATCTCTTCTCGCCTTTCAAATCTGGCTTGGCCGCTGCGGTGTTATTCGCACTGGCTGCTTCCGGAGCTGAATCCTCGGCACAGGACTTCTTCGCCGGGCCAAATGTGCTTCCGGCAAACGATCTGGGGGATGAACAGGATAATGGCGGCAATGGTGCCGGAGGCGGTGCGTTGGCGGATTTTGATTCGCTGATGAATCTGATCCAGACCACCGTCGAGCCCACTGTTTGGGAAGCCTTGGGTGGTGTCAGCACGATGGCGCCTTATCCGGCGGGCATCTTGGTTGACCCCGACGGCCTTATTCGGGAGTCATCGATTTTAAACATGAAATCGATTACCGCCGCAGCACGCGCGGCGTCCATGCGTGCCTCGATTCGCCAAACCGCTCTGGGTCAATCCGTTGAGCTTTCTGATGAACTGAATTGGCGCGATGCAACATCGATGCGTTGCGTCTCGCTACGACGACTGTTGCAAACGCTAACGGCGGTGGAACTCGACCCCAAAGCAAGTCTCGATGATGACGCGGTTGATCACCTTGCCGGTTTGTCAGAGGTCAAGCTTGTCGTCGTCACGCCTGATGATGTTGTCTTAGCGGGACCGGTTGGTGGATTTGTTGATTACCAAGGCTGGCAAGTTGACACCCTTAGTGGACGGCCGCCCATCCGATTGACTTCGCTAGCCATTGGCTGCTGGGCATCGCGGCACGATCAGCCGTTTGGTTGCACGATTGATCCAACGACGCAGGGATTGCAAAACGCCGCCATCGTTGGGGACGCCGTGAGCCAAGGGTCCCTTGCTATTGGTCAGGCTGCGGGCGAGCTCGCGGGTGAGTTGGGGCGTCAGGACGTGAAAGTGTTTGGAACTCCGGCAAATCATGAAGTTGCTTGGTTGATGATTGAAGCGGATCGCCACATGAAGCAACTCGCATTGGGTCAGCAGTCGATGCCCGATGGAACTAGAAACTTCGCAGAGACCGTTCAAGCGGAATCGCCCAATCAACCCCCCTCGGATTTGCTGTTGCGACTGTGGTTCACGGGTCAGCCGTTGTCGATCCGGCGGAGCGTTGATACCGAGTCGAGCGTTGTCGAATTGTCCGGTCAGCCACTTCGACTTAGCGGCGAAAATGAGCTTGCGTTGCAATCCGGCGAGCGTGGTCGACGCGTGATCGATCCCGCTACTGAATCTTTCGTCAATCATTTTAATGATCACTGGGCATCAATTCGTTCGGCGTATCCGCTTTACGGAGCCCTCGAATCGCTGTATCGCGGCGTTGCGATCGCGCAGCTTTGGCATGCTCTCGCACAAGGTACTGATCACGAGGTGATGCAGCGCGGACTGATGCACTTTGCATCGCGTCGTGCCAAACAATTGCAAACGCCACGCAGTGTTGACTCCATTGCGATTATGCATCGATATCAACATCGACGTCGTATCCACCATCTGGTTCTTGCCAGTGGTGGCGTGTCGATTGCACCGACTGATCTGGTTGGCGACATTCGCGAGTCTCCCTCGCTGGCAAACAAGGCATCGCTGACAAAGAAGCGACCACCACAGCGTTGGTGGTGGAACGTGGCTTTGTAACGATTGATCAACCCCAAAGGAACTCGACGAGTTCGTACTGGTGGCTTCCAGCCGCCAATGACTGGTTTCAGTAGCGCATTGGAGTCAACCGAACGTCGTCGATGGATTGGCGGCTAGAAGCCACCACTACGTTTGATGACGCATCGCATGACTTCCCACAATCGAATCCTGACGGTGTACGACGCGTCCGGACACCCTTTATTGATCGCTCATTTTCGAAGTGCGTTGCTGGCGATTGGCGACGCCGCCCATCACAATTGATCCGCCCAGAAGCAGTGCCAAAGCACCGATCGCACTCAAGCCCATCACGCCTAGTCGTTCGCCAACTTGCGATTCGCGTATGGAAGCATCAATCATGGTTCGGGCTTCGTCGGACAGACGCAGTAAGACGGCCGACTCGTATTTGGATTCACCGCCCACATCAACGGATCCGTCATAGCGCCGGACAACAAGTGATTCTTCAATCCATTGATCGTCGATTTGGAGGTGATCGAGATCAATCGGTTGGCCGCGACGACCCAGTCGATGCCGCAACATGGTCTCAACGGCGGCCCGCTTCATCACCGCGAGGGTGTCTGCAGCCTCCTCTGGGGTATCGGAGATCCCAGAGGCGGCCACAATCGAGCTTTCGTCGTCGGCAATCTCGGGTGATTGATCAATCCAATGTGGCCGATCGCTCGGATATTCCGCATGATTGAGCGGAGCGACGCTTAATGTGGTTTGATTCTCGGATTTGGACTCCACGTCGGCCAGTGCGATCGAACAAACGGCACACAGGTGCAGTAACGCGATCGCAAACGCGTTGATCAGTAATCCAAATCGATGACTTGCGTTCAAAGCGTTCATCAGGCGGCTCCTTCGGCCGACATGTTCTCGACCATGTCCGACTTAACCCATGGTGCTGACACTTGGGTCATCATCACGACGCCACCCGCGATCAGCATGCCCGCTGGCTGCGGGATTGGAATGATTTGATGAACGATCCATTCACCAACCACGGCGACCGCGACCGACCATAGGCTCAATCTCACACGTCGCAGTGGATCAACGGGTTTCCAAACCCGAAGCAGACCAAACAGCAACGCAAAGTGTGCCATCATCGCCGCTGCCTTGGGTACGCCGGTGCCGTGATAGAACGACACGGGAAGCGCGGTCGCATCCACGTCGCGAGACAAACCGACATCCATGGGAAGCATCAGGAAATCGGACAAGCCATACGCTGCCAGACCCACACCGGCACCAAGTGTTGCCGCAGCAAGCCGACGCGAGATGCCTTCCGCATCGGAACCTTCCCACACTTTTCCCAGTGTCAGCAGTCCCATGGTCGAAATCCAAACGACTGCCGTCATCCAGCCATACGGGGCCAGTGAGGTTGCTGACAAATCAGTGCTCCGGAGACCAACGACGGATGTGATCACCAATAGAACAGCACCCACCAAGACGGCCATCATCCCCGACGTTGCCCATTCGGCACCCCGAGCAATCCTTGTTCGTTGCGACAAACTGGTGCGGAGTTTGGCTTGAACTTCCATTGGGGACAAAGGTTTTGGTTTCGATTTGGGCTTGGCTCGTTGATGATCAATTGACGATGTCGCTGCCAGATTGGCTTGAGGGTAATCCAACCCTCGACCACGATCTGAATCGGTGACCTGCAGCACCATATGCCGAATGACGTAGTAAGGCACATAAAAAATTCCTACCACCGATGCCAGCGGTAACAGCCAGTGCGTGTTGAGTGCGAGCACGGCAATCGTTGCCAGCAAGATGAAGAACTTGGAACCCGGTGATCGCTCGAGGGTGCGCCACCAATTGCGAAGATCCAAAAAACTGTGCCGTATCGCGCGTGCAATCGGCTCATCGCCCATCGCTGGTTGCGAAAGCACACTGGCACTGCCCTGCGGCATACTGGCATCGCCCTGCGGCGTACTGGCATCGCCCGAAGGATTCAACTGAGGCTCGATGGTTGCGGCAGCATTCGCGGCAACATCATCAACGACGTCGGCAATCGGTATCGCCGCGTGCGTGACGTCACTGCCCGGTCGTGACAGATTGGCCAACGCCAACATTTCATCAATCGTTTGGGGACGTCGCTGGGGATCTTTTTCAAGGCAACGCCGGATGACTTCGCGAAAGGCTCTTGGCACGTCGCTCAGGTCGGGCAGATCTGTCATGTGACGGACGATGATCTCTTGTGGCGTTTCTCCATCAAATGGGAGCTTTCCCGTCAGCATCTCAAAGAGAATGACCCCCATCGCATAAATGTCGATCTCGCGACCGTAATTCCCGCGACCGATTTCGGGTGCCATGTAATGAAACGTGCCCACCGATTCGGTGTGACCGCTACGGTGCGTCACGCTGATGAATTTGCTCAGCCCGTAATCACCGACCTTAATGATGCCATCGTCATCAAATAGGTTGCCAGGTTTGAGGTCGCGATGCACCAGACCGGCATCATGCAAATGAGCGACCCCCGCGGCGACGCCGGTCCACCACCGAATCGCTTCGGCCAAATCCAGTTTGTTGCCCGGCGTGGCCGCATCCAGCACATCGCGAAGATTGGGACCATCGACAAACTCCATCACCACCCAACTTTGGTTGTGATCGTCACGGCAAATGTCGTGCAACGAAACCAGGTTGGGATGTTTCAAGTTCAGACAGTGTGAAACGCCACGCAGTTCGACATCGAGATGACGCTGGATGCGTTTCAGCGCGACCCGTTTGCCAGCTTGACTGTGTGCGTAATACACCTCGCCAAACCCACCCAGCCCCACGCCGCGTTGGATCGTATACCGACCCAAAACAACATCGTTAGGAGCATGGATGAAATTCATTTCAACATCCCGGTGTGACAGTTCGGCCAGGCCAGCCGCAGGTCCCAGTGTATCGGCGAGGGCTGGCATGCGTCGAATCTGATAGGTTGCGAAGGAGTGGAAACGGACAAGGCATTTTGACGACCGACAGTGGATGCCGATTACAGCGATTCATTTTCCGTCAGTTCGATTGATACGAGTGCTTCGGACGAATCGTCACTGTTATCGCGGAGTTGATCCTTCGAATCGAAGTACGCCGTGATGTCTTCCAGCAGCGTTTCGTCGGACGGTTCATCAAGTTCAATGCCACCGAAATATTCCACGTCGACGGCCATGGTTTCCTCTTCCACATCAATGCGAGTGGCAATGTCATCGAGTAGCTGACGGGTGCGAGACAAAGCACTGTCATCCAGCGATAACTGGCTCGTCGTTTGCGCCACGCGTAATGCACCCAGCCGGGCCTGCAGATTCTCGACTTCGACTTCGAGTTGTCGTCGGGCATCGAGCATGGCATCCATTCGCTGGGTCGCCGCTTGCAACGAGGCTTGCCGCGCCGACAGCATCTGGCTCAGCTTTTCCGAGGTCTGCTCTCGCGTCTTGAATCGCTTAAAACGATTTCCAAGATCGGTTTTCACTTGCGCCGACGTGTACGTTCGTCCGCCGTATGCGTAGCTCGCGTTGTTGTGTTTGAGGTCGGCCGTCAAGCGCTGAATGTCGGACTTGGCTTTGACCAATTTGGTGTCGGTCTGCTCAAGCTCGCGCTCCAGACGAACAACCTGAATCTTCTCTTCCGCGATGCGTCGAGCATTCCGCTGAATTTCAGGTTTGAGGTCGGCGATCATCTGCCGCGCGCGTTTCAGTTCCCATTCCACGGGGACCGTTTCGCCGGCTGTGTGTGTGATTTGTTTCCAACCGCACCGAGCGTAACTGCCGATGGGAGTGGCTAAAGCCAATCCAGATAGCAAACCAACAGCGGCGCCAGCGGTGATTAATTTTCGAATCATGGGATTTCCTTTGGCGTCAAAACAACGCGTTAGGCGGGAACGTGATTGACAGGCAACACGAGTCTCTTCGCACTCGGCGGCGTGATCTTGGGAAAGGGGCGCGAAATTCCAAGGGAAAATCACTTTGGCTGGCATGACTCTCCTACGCGACCGGCAGCACTCGCGATCCAAACGCTCTTTTCGGGGCACAATGACAAAATGGAGTCATGAAACCACTGCGTTCTGATTTAGATTTTCGAAGTGACTCGCGTAAGGGAATGCCACGTCATCGCGTCAGATACCCAGCGTTGTTGCTGGACCCCCCCCCTGCCATGGTGTCAATTGTCTCGTTGTGGTTGATTTTGCCCCTAACAATTTTTGTGGGCAGCAAAGTCATCGGATCAAACGACTTACGGGCATCGCGGCTTTCTGGGCTGGCGTTATGGCACCCAAATTGCCGAACTTTTCAACAGCAACGCTCATCTGATTACGTACGCTACTGGTCGAATCACGGATTATCACTCGGTTGCTCTCATGTCTTCACAACCCCCCGCTATCCCGCCAGACGATCAGTGTGAGAACCTGGCCGCTGGCGTGAATGAAGAACGATGCGTCGACTCTAGGGGCGATGCCGAGGCGTTATGCCTTGACTGGTCCGAGCTTTTCTCGCGAGTGGGTACCGATTGGGATTTGGATGCCTTGGCCGGTTGGATTGACAATGACCTAGCCAACCTGGAACGAGACCTCGGGCACTTCGCCAGTGCAAAGGTTTCCGCCTCGCGACGCTAAAAAGCATTGCTACAGCGTTGAATCGAATCGGCGTTGCAATGGCTCACGCGAATCGTCACCGCGCTGTTGGAACGCATCGGCTGTGTTGGACAATGGAATGCCCGCTTCCACGTCAGGCGATCTCAGTTCGCCGAATTGATCCAATACCTCGGTCCAGGTGAGCGTTTCATCGCCGATGGATTTTAGTTTTCGCATCGCATGTGTGGGCATCACGGCTTGACTGCGAAAGTCGATGCGATTGACGACCGGTTCGGATGGGTACACTCCCATCAGCACCATTTTGTCAAAGCGAACGGTCGCCGAAATGGTGGCTAACGGCGATGTCACTCCTGAATCCTGCGTGTTGAGCAAGTGAATTTCTTGTCGGTCGTTCTTGGTGACAAAGACCTGGATGTTCGGGTTCTCTGGCGTTGCATCGGGTGGCAGATGCAGGAACAACCACTCGATCGCATTTTGCTTTCCGACCGCCCCCGAGACCAATTCCGTTTGACGTTCGAACGTGAATCCCATCGCGACGGTGCGTGCTTGCGATTCGCGTGACGTCGGACGAGGCGTTTCCGAGCGTAATGCCCCGAGCATGCGGAACCGCGAGACGGCAGTCTCAATCATCGGCTCGGCGCGGACGGTTAATCCGGGACGATCCAATTCGTAGAACGCCGCTTGGCACTCGGACCCAAAGAAGCACTGACCCGTTTCATCGTGATAAATCATCGGTTGCACCGACAAACGATGTTTTCCCAGGTACTGTTGCACTTGAGCACAAACAACCGTGGGCAGCTTGTCACGACCCGCTTCGTCAAGTTCCAACCCAATCGTGAGTGCTGGAACACGACCAACGATTCCCGCCACGCCATCTTCAACGGGGCTAAGTTTGCGTTGAACGGGCAAGCCCTCGAGCACCATGTTGCAGACGCCGACTTTGGCTTGTCGGTAAAGCCGTCTCGCATCGCTTCCCGTGGTTGGAATGTCACTGACGGTCGGTAGCTGATCGTAGTGGGTTGCCGTACCGATTCGTCCCACTTTGAGCGTGAGGTTGGTGGCTTTGGGAATCGTCGGTTCGGCTGCGTTGGATTCGTCATTGGATCCCGGTCGTGCGGGGACTCCAAAACGACCCATTTCGAGGATCGGTCGCGGTGCATCGTCATCGGCCCTATTTGATTCCGAGTTGCCGCTCTTTGCGATCAAGACACCTAGCGGAGATGATTTGAGTGTTGATTCGGGAATCGACTCCTTGGCAACGATGCCAACCAAGGTTGCCGCCAGTCCGAACGTGCCCCACTTCAGAAATTTTGTGTTGATCATGGTGTGTCTCAATGAAATCGAAATGACCTATGCCGTCAAACGCGAATGCTTACCCCACCGTCGACCACAATGGTTTGACCCTGGATCAGATCGCTGTCTGGATGACAGAGAAAGGCAACCACGTTGGCGATATCCTGTTCGGTTAAACGTCGGTCACCCAGCATCATGCGGTCCGACGCGGCATCAATCAAACTTTCGACATCGGGCATGCTGGCAACGGCGTCCGTCGCGACGATCCCGGGCAGCACACAATTAAAGTTGATGCCATCGTCGCCGTGTTCGAGCGCGAGGTGTCGAACCAAACTTTCCAAGGCCGCTTTGGACGCTCCGATCGCGCCATAATAAGGCACGGACCAACGCGAACCGTGGCTGCTGACCGCGACCATTTTTCCGTGCCTGGACCCGGATGCCAACGATTCAGCAGCCGCTTGAGCGAGCCAAATTATTGGGGCTGCATTCGTGCGAATGGTGGCTTCAAAATTGACCGGCGTGATTTCACTCAAACGACGGAAGCCCCCCGCGGCGGCATTGCTGACGACAATGTCCAGACCGCCCCACCGCGCGCATACCTCGTCGACCATGGCCAGCACGTCATCGCGATGAGACAAATCGGCCTTGATGAGCTCCACTCGTTTGCCCATCGCATCGATCTGCTCGGCGGTGGCAAGAGCCGCATCACGTGAGTTGAGAAAATTGATCGCAACATCGGCACCCTGTGAGGCCAATTCCAATGCGATGCAGCGCCCGATACCGCGGCTGCCTCCGGTCACCAACGCACGACGCCCGTCCAAAGAGCGAGGACCCGTCGGCTGGCGATCTGTCGGTTGGGTCGATGAGGGTCCTTCAGCACGCATGGATCGCATTGTGATTCGGTGTGGATCTTCCTTCCAGCTGGCTGTGCTGATGAGTTTCAATCAACAACGAATCATATGCCGACGTCCTGCACATTCGTTGTGATCGTCTTGATCAACATTCCCAACATCTGCATCGCATCGGCATTTTGAACCGGTTGCCGAAGGTTGAGAACTAGCTTGGAAATCTGCGTTGCTGGATCGGGCTTCCGAGAGTTGAGCCCACTTCAACCGCTCCGAAAACGGTTGAGCCGAACGCATTAGCGTCGGGTGGCAGTTGAAAACCAAGGTGAAATTGAGGCCCGAGGCATGCGTGATTGGCTCAAAGGGCCATTTCGCTTGGTGATCGGATCGGCCATTGGATCCCGGCGACTTGTTAGCTGATCCAAGCCACGCGGTAATCAATCAGTGAGACAATGCGTTCGTTGTTCACGCCGACTAAGTCGGCTGACATCATTAGACCGTCAACGGCCTGTAAGGACTGTAGCTGGATGCGTGCCTTCAATCGCTCGCCCGGCACTGGCGTTCGTCCAAAATCAATTCGCTTGAAGCTGACCGGTAAGCTCGCTTTGTCGCCAACACGGAACGCCAACATGCCCGCTGCGAACAAGACCGCATCCATGGCAGCGCAGGGGATCGACCATCCAATCAAACCACGATGTTCACCCGCCAATTCTGATGGGCTGGGCGCGATGATGCTGGCGTCTGCTGACTGCGTCGCGTCATCAAATCCAATGGTTCGCAAACAACGCAATGAATCCCCGTGAAGCACAATGGCATCTTCTGCTGGCACGGGCACGGTCGTCTGGGTGACATTGGTTTCTTGCCACGAGATTGGTTTGCTGGCGTTGTGGCGGTCTGACCAAATGCCCCGGCATTGAAAATGGCTCTGGCGAGCCTCGACTAGGCGCCCGTCACGGCGACGTAGGTCTCGAACCAGCTGACATGTTTCCCCGTCACTGATCAATTCAATCGCGAAGGGATCGTCGTCAAAACACTTGATTGGACGGACCGCTTCAACGGATTCCATCCCGATCAGGTCAGCGGCGCCCGAGCGTTGTGCTCGCATTGCCTCGGCCATCAATTCGATGGCAATGACAAAAGGAAGCGTTGGCCGGCCGTGAACCCGGTGATCGGTTAAGAACCGATCGTTTTTCGGATGCAAAGTAAATCGCGAGATCGTGGTGTCTAGATCGGGCGCAGAGTCTTGTTCATGCGATTGGACGCCATCAAGGAGCGGTAGGTGCTTGCGTGCCTCTTCTTCGGGAGTGCTTGCGATGGTCACGGCAGGCAAGAATTGACGCACATAGCGTCGGTCGGTGATCAGGACTTCCGAATGCGTGCCACCGTGTTCGATCTCATTGAGGAAGTGTTGAAGGCCATCGGCTGCCGGCATGAAGTCCATGCCAATCATGTCGAGTGCCAACTTGGCTTCGGGCTTGGTGGCCATGCCAATATCGCCCCAAGCGTGCCAATGGAATGTGACGCATCGGGTATCAGGTCGCTCAACCGAAAGTCGACCAATCATTTTGGCCAACATGTCGTTGGCCGCGGAGTAATCCGTGTGCCCGTTGGCGCCAAAACGACCGCTGATGCTGCCAAAGCCAATGAACCATTCCAACGGATCAGCCTGGGTGGCATCAGCGAGTGACACGCAGCCATCAATCTTGGCGCGAAAGCACTTTTGAACACGATCGGGTCGCTTCCGATCAAAGCGAGCGTCTTGTCCGGCGCCCGCGCCGTGAATCACACCATGAATGGGACCATCGTTGTCTCGGATTTGATCCACCAGTTTGCCGACACTCACTGAATCGGACACGTCAATCGAGTGATACGTGGCTTTGATACCGCGTTGCTCGCACTCCCGCAGTGTTTGGTCAATTTCGATGGCCTTTTCCCAATGCCGCCATGTTTTGACGGGATTGTTTCCGGCACTCTGTGCTGCTGCCATGGTGTTGCGACGGAGCGACAATCGATCCAACGCCGCCTGACGTCGAGTTGGCTCATCAAGATTTGGTTGGGGCGCGGTTCCTAGCAAATGCAGCTTCAATTCATGACGTTCCGCCAATGCCATCGCGGTCATCGCAGTGATGCCGCGACCGCCACCGGCGACGATCCACGTCCCGCCGCGAGTGACCGTATTGCAGTGCCCTGTTTGACTCGCTGGAGGTTTTTCCGCCAGCGGTGAGTAACGAGCACTGATCGATGATTCACCTGATTTCCCAACAACCGTCTCTTCATCGTATGTGGGTGCGGCCCAGGCGCGCCAAACACCGTTGGCAACGTCAGCTGGCGCATCGTCGGGGTCATGATCGATCACCATCATGGTTGCGTCACGATAGCCACGCATCCACGCTTCGATTCGCATTGCTTTGGTCAGTCCGGCCACGCCACCCGATTCAGCGGATAAGCACTGCAATGTGTCGGGCGTCGACGTCAAACCAAAGTTGCCGCCGCCACTCACCAATGTGATCAGCGAGCTTTGGTTGAGGTCGCCGGTCTCAATGATCGCTTGCATCCATCGCTGGCAAACGCGAAATGGCATGGTAAGACCGCGATCACGACGTCCTGCCCAATCTCGCGACGCACTGACAAGCCATTTGGCTTCGTCTTCGCAGGTCGTTGCCAGAAATAGGTGTGGCGTGACGCCGGAACGCCAAATCGTATCCAGCGTCTGATCCACACCCGCATCACTGAATGAATGTTTGGCGACCGAATCCGCGAAGTCATCAAAGCGATGGATCGGGTAATCGCTCGTCGCTTGAAATCGCTGAACAATCGCATCGGCAATCGGCCCACAGCCAACCATCAAACCGGGGCCGATCAGCGCAGGGATCTCTGGCATGCCTGGCAGAGATGGCAGGGCTCGCGTTGTTAACGTGAATCGGTGTGTGCCTGATGCGGGGGCCTCAGGATCGAGTTGCCACGCCGTGGCATCAACGAAGTCGCTTTGACCGTTTTTTTTTTCGCCGGGACCGCTCTCCGTCCACTCGATGCTTGCGTGCGTATGCGATTTTGGTTCGCATGCATCTGAGTTTGATTCCAAAGAGTCAGATTGCTTCGGTTCGATTTGTCCAAGCACAAATCCATGAATCGATCGAAGGGTCGAAAAATCGGCGAGCGTGATCGTGGTGTCGTGGATTGATGGCAATGCGTATTGCTGATGCAGCTCGCCCAGCAACTGCGCCTTTTTAATACTGTCGACGCCCAGCTCGGCCTCCAAGTCAGCATCCAAATCGATAATGGATTCGTCGTATCCGGTTTGATCCATCACGAGATCGATGATCAATCGCTCAAGCTGCTGTGACGCATCACCGACGGCGATTTGTGGCTCGGCCGTCGCAGTGGCAGCGGGTGAGGTAGTCGCAACGTGGCCCACAACGCGAGTCACCGTTGCTCGATCGCCGACCAAATTGGCGATGTCGTTGAGCGATTCGAATTGCGAAAGCTGCAGCTCGCTCACATCAACATCCAGATTGCCCCACTGAATGATCTCACCGATGAGCTGAGCCTTCTTGATGCTGTCGACGCCCAATTCAGCTTCTAAGTTCGCATCAAAATCGATGATCGATGGATCGTAGCCCGTCAGATCAACGATCAGGTCAAAAAGAAACGTGTTCGCTGACAGTTCGCCCGTTGAAGCGTCTGCTGGTGCCTTGGAAGTTGGCTTCAAAGTCGTATCGGATAGCGACCCGTTTGATGATGACGTCGATATGTTCGACGTGATTGATGCGGCCGCAGTGGTTGATCGTGGTGAACGACGCGTCACGTCGCGAATTTCAAATCGGGGTTTCGAGTCAGGGATCAAGTTTGACGATGAAGCATCGCCAGTGGAGTGTTGCTCGACCGGCTTGTGAGCTCTGATCACATCGTTTGAAACCAGCGATGATGCATCACCGATGTGCTGGACTGAGTCATGTGCGGCCTTCAATAACGCTTGCTGCACGCCGGGATGACGTCCACGGACATCAGCAGCAATCACCAGTGGACGTTGGATGGGTGCGTTCGAATTATGGGTGCCAAGCACATGATCCGCCGTTTGCACTG
>JBCCJB010000034.1:0-19114 GCA_039028015.1 Planctomycetota bacterium | reverse complement strand
CGAAACTGGAGTCGTTTTGCCTTGAGCCAAGAAATCAAGTAGACATTTCCGACAATCGACATTAATAACAAGACGTTGAACAGGGGCTGTGCCGCGACGTGTTCTTCGGGCAACGAATTGGTTGGCGACATTTCGGCCTGTCTCGCCGCGGCCCGCAGCCGATCGGCTTCGGTCATCGCACCGTTGTTTGCAAGACCGCCCGGGAAACTTGGATTGACTCCCACGCCGCCAAATTGTGCATTGACAGGCTGAATGCCCATGGTCGTCGGCATCTGGTTGACGACATTCGGCATTGGTTGTGATTGGGGTGGCACCCCGCCAGTTGCGACGTTGCGTTGATAGGCATCGTTGGAAAACTGGCTTGCATTGCTTTGCGAATTGGGAAGAGCTACGGTCCCGTTGTGACTGACATCCATCCCACGTGGATCATTGTTGGCCACGCGTGACCGCGGATCGTTGATCGCTCGATTGTCCAACGATCGATCATTTCGAAAATCCCAGTTGGGATCGCTGCCGTTTCCAGGGTAACGATTGGCAAGCTCATTGCCAGGATTGGAACCGACCGATGTTGTCGATGTGGGCCACTGACGCGGTGCGGCTTGTGTTGAGCGCAGGTCCTCGCGGCGGTCGTCGGAGGCATAGCCAAAAGTGCTGCCCTGACGACTGGGATCATACGTAAGACTAGGAGTTTGCTGCCCAATCCGATCGCCATTGCGGTTCAATCGATAACCTTCGCGGTCGATTGGATATCCCTGTGAATCAAATGAGTAGCCATTGCGTGGCAAACGGCTGGCGTCGGTCGCCGATAACTGCGGATCATAATCAATCGAATTCACCATGCGTGGATCGAGTTGACGAGGATCCAAGCCGCGAACATCGCGTCCATTGCCAAGGCTCCCATCGCTACGCGAACCGTTCATTGACAAATTGGTGCCGCTGGACGCAAAACTGTTGTTGGTTTCTTGCAAACCGCGGGGCATGCTTCCCAGTGGTGACCGAGTGCCATTGGTGTTTCTTACTTGCAATTCTTGCTGACGGCCGAATGCGTCGTTGCTGAATTGATTGTTGAGCTGCGAACCACGTCCCGAGATCGCCGGTTCAGTCGACGGAGGCGATGGACGTTCGCCCAACGTGTACCAATCGGGGTCTTGCCGATTGACTGAATTTCCAAAAGCGTCTGGTCGACTGGCGATATTCGATGATCTCAAGTCGTTTGACGGTGTGCCGGTCGTCGGCATCCCGCCCGTCATTGTCGCTCCGTTGGTGGTGGGCGTCTGCAACCGCAAACGCGGATCATCCGGCAGCCCAAGCGTTTCTCGAGCCCGATCGGCAAAGGCATCGCTCGTCCGCCGAGCCGTATCTTGAAGGGTTTGCCCGGCTTGCTGGAACTGATTATTGAGTCGGTCAATGGCTCCGCCAGCCATCTGATTGACGCGATTTCGCATCAAATCCGGCGTTGGAACCGTTTGATTGGGCTGCGAATTGGCGACCGGATCGGTCGATGGCATTTGGAAACCACCGGGCAAATTCATGCCGCCGCTTTGAGGGGCTGGTTTGAGCACCGCCGTCGTTGTCGGACCGATGCTGTCACCACGACTTAGAGGATTGAGCTGAATTGATGGGATCGGCATCGGAATCGCATCGGCCGCAGCGACCGAATCCGCGGTTTTTCCAGATGCGGTCGCACGACGAAGTAGCCAATCCGGTGTGTTGCGTGGCACGGGGCCGTCACCGACTCGAACGACGACTTCGCTCACATGCCCACGCATTCGAGCATCGATCTGGCTGCTGATTTCGCCGACTTGACGCAGTTGTTCCAGATCATCCGCAGGAATTTGGATGATGTATCGCACCCCATCGGATCCATCGGGGACCCATCCATACGTGATGGCCGCTGTCGCGAGCACCCACAGCATGACGATGCCGCTCATCGCGCAATCCTTTGTTCGTTGAGACGTTGCCTTGGTGCGAAACCAAGTCATAGATCATTGACGTGCTCCTAGCACATCAGATTGTGTTTCACGCCCGTTTGTAGCGAGGACACCGGAAATTGGACAAGCCCGATGTGCCAAAAAAATCCCCCCGCGAAGTCATTCTTCGCCGGGGGGGACAATGTCGACGTCTTAGGACCGCCTCGATTGCTTAGACCGCTGCAGCAACATTGGCACCATTGACGGTGGCAATGATCGCAGAGGCAACCATGTAAGGGTCGGCGTTGGAGGCGGGACGTCGGTCCTCCAACCAGCCCTTCCAACCGTGCTCAACCGTGAAGATCGGAATCCGAATCGAAGCGCCACGATCCGACACGCCATAGCTGAACTTGTCGATCGATTGCGTTTCGTGCAAACCGGTCAGACGCTGATCATTGTCGGCACCGTAGACGTCGATGTGCTCCTTGATGCGGGGCTCAAACGCCTTGCAGACTGCCTCGTAAGTTTCCTGACTACCGCAGGTTCGCAACAAGGAGTTGCTGAAGTTAGCGTGCATGCCGCTACCGTTCCAATCGCCCTTGACCGGTTTGGGCTCATAATTGATCGCAATGCCGTGCTTTTCAGCGGTGCGGTCGAGGATGTAACGCGAGATCCAAATCTGATCGCCTGCGTCCTTGGCACCCTTGGCGAAAATTTGATATTCCCACTGGCCCATCATCACTTCGGCGTTGATGCCTTCAACATTTAGACCAGCCTGGAGGCAGGTTTCCAAATGTTGCTCGATGATTTCGCGTCCGACCGCTCGTCCACCACCAACGCTGCAATAGTACGGACCTTGTGGCCCAGGATAGCCTTCCGCTGGGAAGCCGAGTGGCTTGTTGGTTTCGGGATTCCAGAGCGTGTACTCCTGTTCAAATCCGAACCAGAAATCGTCGTCGTCGTCATCAATGGTTGCACGACCGTTGGTGCTGTGCGGTGTGCTGTCGCTGTTGAGCACCTCGCACATGACCAAGAATCCGGTGCCCAAACGGTCTGGGTCGGGGACCACCTTGACCGGCTTGAGCAGCAAGTCCGACGAACCTCCACTGGCCTGCTCGGTGCTGCTGCCATCGAAAGACCACATCTTGGCGTCTTCGACGTTGCCGCTGAAATCATCTTCGATCTTCGTCTTGCTGCGTAGCGTTTGGGTCGGCTGATAACCGTCTAGCCAGATGTACTCTAACTTGCACTTGGTCATTGACTTGGGTCTCCTGCGACTCGGTGAGCGAGTCTTGAACGAAACGGAATTGTGGGACGGAAAACGGTTCTACCCAACCGCTATGCCAAACCGGGTATCGAAGACAGCCTCACGGGACGGCGGCAATCACGCCGCCTATGTGCCACGAAAGGCAATCCGACACGCGTCAAAATAGCGAAATCTCGGTCTGACTCCAGTGGTCATCCCCGCTTCGCGAAATCGTTCGTGAAATCGCTGCAGCTTTCGCGAAGTTCAACTTTAAGCTTCAATGCGTCGGCGTGAGATGACATCAGCCCGCCATTGTTGGACTCATTTGCTTTGTCGCCCAGCGAATCCGATCGACCAACGCCGACTGATCATTCGCCGTTGGCTGCTTCTGGAGATCAGCTTCGTCACGGTTCGGTCAGCTCAAGTGATGACCATACAGTCTTGCCGGACTCACCGGCCCGCAAGAAACGTCTTTGGCTTTGGGTGCTACTGAGCACCATTTTGTTGGGCGGCGCGATAACGGTGATCTGCTGTGGTGTGGGAGGTTACTACCTGCTGAATTATTCCGGCATGGCGTTTGTCGCCGACTTAAATCGTCTCCCTATTGTGACCGACCAAACCGGCCCACCCGAAACCGTTGTGGTCAATATGGCTGCCACGATTGAGAGGTTCCAAGAGTATCCCGAGCACGTGGTCTACGACGTGACCGGTCCGCGTGGCACGACCCAAGTCATGATTCAGCCTGGCAACACCGGACAAATCGAAGCGATCTATTTGATCGTCGATGGTGAGGTGCAACCGATCGAACGTTGACTCCCGCCGCCTCCGAAAATCCATCTTCCATTCATCCCAAACTCAATGAGATTTCTGAAATGAAAGTCGCGACCTTTGACACGGCAAAAGGCACCATCAAGCTCGAATTGTTCGCTGACAAGACACCCAAAACCGTCGGCAATTTTGAAACGCTTTGCGAAAAAAAGTACTACGATGGTCTCAAATTTCATCGTGTGATCAACGATTTCATGATTCAAGGTGGCTGCCCCGAAGGGACTGGCCGCGGCGGCCCAGGTTACACCTTTGAAGACGAGTTTGATCCAACGCTACGGCATGATGGCCCGGGCGTGTTATCAATGGCCAATGCCGGCCCCAACACCAACGGATCACAATTCTTTATTACCCACGTGGCATGCCCGCACTTAGATGATCGGCATAGCGTATTTGGCAAAGTGATCGAGGGTCAGGACGTGGTCGATGCCATCGAGGTGAACGACGAAATCAATTCGATTCGCGTCTCGGATGAGTGATGCACTCATGACGATTCAGCTGTGGTCAGGCCAGTGCGTCGTCAAAGCTAAGGCTTAACGTATCGTCCTTTTTGTACGACGGACTTCCGAGTCCGCCATCGCTTGGTTCCTTCGACGGACTTCGAAGTTCGTCGAACCTGAAGCCCTTGGATTCCGTGGAGCGTACGCGTAATACCGCGTCAGCCGCGTTTGAGCCATTTGCCCATTGGCGATGCCAACAACGCAGGCAACAGCAACACGTCGCCGATTAATGCAGCAATCAAAAGCCCGAGCATCATGATGGCGAATCGCTGGGTCGGGATGAAATCCGATAAGGCGTAGACCAGCGGCGAGATCGCACACACGGCGGTGGTCTGCCACATCGCGGGACCACAATGACGAACGGCGGACATCACCGCATCATGCTGATCCAACCCGTTGTCGAGTGAACGACGAAATCGTGACAAGAAATGCACCGTCCCATCGACGGCGATTCCCAGTGCCACACTTGCGGTCATAACGGATCCAATATCCAGCGGCACGCGGGCCAAACCCATACTACCAAACAAGGTGATCGTCGGAAAAAGATTTGGGAACATCGCTAACAACCCGCCCGCAACGCTTCGCAAAACCAAAACCATCATCACGCCGACGATCAAGAACGCGGTTAAAAAACTGCGGAAGAGATCTCGCAACAGCGTGTCCTGCGATGCTGTCATCAGCGGTACGCCACCGGTGTAGAGCACATCCAGTTTCCCTTTGCCAACGTCGGCGACCAGCGGATTGAGTTCATCACGAACGCGGTCAATCGCATCGCGATAATCGATCTCGTCACCGAAAGGAAATCGAAAACTGATCCGCCAACGCTGGCGATCATCCGCATCAATCGCAAAGTAACCCGAGTTGCGCAGCGGTGACTCTTCGACGTCGGTCTGAGCGTTTTCAATTTGTGATCGAATGCTAGCTTTGACCGCGGTGGCGCGCAACGATCGGCTTTCAGGTCGCGGTGGCGATGGCAAGAACGTCCGCGCCGACAAAACGCCTTCGACCAAGTCCATTTGTCGAATAGCCTCATCGATTTCCCGAACCAGCAAGAAGCGTTCGAAGTCGTCTTGGATTGCTTGATCACCTTCCTGAAACACAAGAATGACCTCGACGTTAATCGTCGGACCCACCTTTTGCTGAAACCACTGATAGTCATCGCGAATCCGACTTTCAGCGGGAAACATCCGCGGCACATTGACGGATGTCTGCAACTGCGGGATGCCATAGCTGCATGCGGCCGTGACGATGACAAACAAAGCGATTACGGGCCACGGATGACGAAGTTCGGTTTCGACCCAACCGAACCATAAATCCGAAAGTCGTCGGCGAAAGCGATTGATCAGCCCCGTGTTGTTGGTCGCGATCAAACGCCCATCGCGTCGACGCTGCCACCGGCCATGCAAGACCATCACGCCCGGCAAAATCAACAGCAACAACGCCAAGGTTAAGAACACGGTGCCAGCCGCAATTTCGCCAAACAGACTGACCGGCCACAATCGCACAAGCGCCAGTGACCCCAAGCCGACGATGGTGGTGGACGCAGCCAAGATGCAAGGCCATGCTCCCGTGACAAGCGCGAACCGGGCCGCATCGACCGGATCAATCTGCGGCTCTTCTTTGGTTTTGTCGAGGTAATAATTCGACAAATGAATGCCCGCACTCGCGGTAAGCACAAAGACCAGAGGTGGTAACACAATCAAGATCGCATTCATGTCTTGCCCCGACCACGCCACGGCCGCAAGCGCCACTCCCTGGCCGATCAATGCAATCACCAGCACCACGGCAGCTAGCAACACCGATCGCAAGCACCAAATACAAATCACAGCACCCACCAACACCGACGGCAAAGTAAACCGTTCGATGCTGCGAAATGCCTCTCGATCAATGATGGACCCATCGATTGGACCGCCAACCATCACAATCTCGTCCGGATCAACATCAACAGCCGTCGCGATCACATCGCGAAATTGATCCAACGTTTTGCGACGTTGCTTCTTGCCCGCATCGGTGTAGTTGAGCACCAGCATTGTCTGCTCGCCGTCAGGACCGACCACGGAACCACGCAGTCGCGCTTTGATCGTCGGCAAACGAAATCGATTGGGCGGCTGACCGAGTAAATCCACAATCTCGTCACCCGTAATCACATCGATTAGGTAGGGCGGTCGATCGTTGGTTGGCTGCGTGAACGGACGCAATGCCTCTTTGGCCGCCGCGAGTGTCGGCGAACCGAGTACGGCTCCGGGCCAGCTGACCTGCACGATCTCGTCACTCGTGAAGAGATCCAAAAAGTCGAGATACATCCGCTTCACCGGCATCGAATCGGGAAGCCAAGATGCCGGATAATTGTACATCCGGGCAAGCGCCGCATTGGAATCCGTGATGGCAGTGGGAGCCAACGCGACCAACGCGACCAACCCAATCGCCATCCGAGCAAACAAACCCGTGGCACGGCTTCCGCTTCCACGTTTGCCCGACTTGCCGCGCGTTTGCATGCGGATTCTAGCCAAGCCGGAACGTGGCGAGCTGTTTTTGCGAGAGCCCGATGTGCGGCGTGAGCGGGCTTTCTTGCGTGACAAGGCGATGCGCTGAAGCGGGAGAAAACAATCGACCGCTCAGATCGTATCGAATGCAGCCCTTGGGACTACCCGCGATGCATGATTGACATCCTCAACATGCCGCCTGCGTAAAGCTGTGCATCACAGAGCTAGAACGAATCATCGTGAGCCGAACGAGGTACCGACCTGTCGATTAAATCGTTTAACGGGTAGCCGTAGGCGACCTATAAGCCGATGCGCGTCGCCGACGGCTACCGGTTAAACAATGGGTTATCGAAAGATGAATAGATCACCAGGCTGCGGTCGCCGGCTACAGACAGGAAAGACAACAAAACTGATATCCGCAAAAATTAAACGCTAACGAAATCGATCGCCGCGTCAGTTCCGCGTCAAATCCCACGCATCCAACCAGGTCGTCTCTCCACGCTGCATTTCGAATTCGTTTTCCAGACGCTCGGCCATGTCAGCCAAATGACCCGCACCATAAAAGACCGCAAACGTTTCACCACCGCTGGCAAGTTCTTCCTTGAGGATCTCAAACGCTTTTCGATTGCGTCCTTTGATAATTGTGTTGTCGCCATTGGCATCATTCATGCCGGAAGTCACCAATTCCATGTCGACCAACTGGTTCGCCATCACACGTTTCATCAGCATCGGTCGATCGTCGCTGAATAACGCCATCAACAACCCGACATCGCCGCCGGACTGAGCTTGCGTGGCCAAACCGGCGCCCATCATCCGAGCCATCATCTTCCAAACACTGTCGCCGCGTTTTTCCAAGTCCTCGGCAAATTCATCGGGACTCATGTCAGCGTGTCGAAAGTTGGCGGCCATGTAATCTATCTTCTCGAGTTGGTACTCGAGATTGAGCATGTCTTTCATGCCTGTCTGCACCGATGCCAACAGTGACCGGCGTTTCTGAAGGTCCTCCGGTTTGATCCGCGTTCCGTCAGGAGCCACCAATTCGTAGAGCACCTTGTCATAAGTGCTCAACTGATCATCGAGTGTTTCGTAGTAGCCAGCCTGACCAATGTGGACGACACCGACCAAATCAACTGTCTTACCCTCGTATCGAGTTCCGGGCTTACCGGTGTAACGCACCGTCGCGGTTTGCAACGCTTGCGGCTTGCCCGCGTCCGTGCGAACGCGAACCACAATCGGTTCGTCCGTTGCGGAGACTTCTGTCTCCTCAGCTGTCTCGACCGATTCGATCTCCGGATTGGGCACTGGTTTCTCGGCCAGTGCATTGACGACCCCGGCCAGCCACAAAATGGCCGCCAAGATCAACAAACCAGTCAAAAGGAAGAAGCGACGCATTGGTTCAATAGCCTTTAATGAAATCTAACGCTGATCCAAACGCAGTCGAACAAACGTTCGGCGGCCGCGATCGCACCAACGGAACATCGCCAATATAGCGTTCAGAACAGTTTGCCTGTCTGCATCTTTTTACTGCGTTGGCCCCCGGTAAAAAGTTCGACATCCATCATCGGATCAATCGATCAATGTGCGATCACGGCAGAATCGGTTTGCCGCGTGACATCGCCGGCCGCTGCCGCCAACTCTTCGAGCAACCCGTGCCACTGGCCTTCGACGGGTGTTTGACCCCAACGTGCTGCCATCATGACACTGTTGATGCCGGAACCAATGCCGAGCAACGCAGTACGTTGATCCGCCATCAATCGGTTCGATTGGATCGCCGCAGCCACCGTCAGCGGCAGAGCCACGCTGCCGGTGTTCCCCAAAGCGGGGTAGGACGCATAGTCGTTTCCGAGCGTCAAACCCATCGCTTCGAGCATCGCGGCTTGGTGCCGAACGCCGACCTGATGGCAAACCGTTCTCTCGATGGATTCTCGAGACCAGGTTGATTCGGCCAGCAGGTCATCGAGCGCCGCGACACCCGTTGCGATTCCTTGGGCCATCAGCGTTTCGCTATCGGTTTCCATCAACGGCTGCATTCCGGCCCCAGCGGTGTCTTGGTCGCTTAGGCATAGATCATGATATTTCGTGTTGGCATTGGCGATCGCCACATCAATGGACGTTGCGTCGGGCCGTAATCGCCGATGAGTCAGCAGCCAAGCACAACTTCCCGAACCAATGGTCAGCGATGCAAACGCCGGCTTGACGCTTCGCCGCGTGAGCGACGTGTCGTCATTGAGTGCAGCGATGGTCGCTTCCATCAGAGGACCGCTGTTCTCTGTGCCGACGACGATACCGGCCTCGATGGCCCCGGCCTGAATCAAGTTGGCAATCTGCGCCGCTCCATTGAGCACCCCCAAACAAGCATTGGAAACGTCATAAACCCAACACTTGGCCGGCAATCCCAGTTCATGATGAACACGCGATGCCGTCGCAGGCTCCAAAAAATCGCGACAGACACTCGCATGGATCAAACATCCAATCGTTTCCGGATCGATCTCCGCTGCCCGGAGCGCCGCCCGACCACTTTCGATGCTCGGACCACTGGGAACCACTTTTGCGGCGTCGGAATCTTTTTGGGGATCATTCCAAAGCCTGCGACTGGCAATCCCACTCATCAACTCCAGTCGCCCGGCGGGCAATTTGAGCCGCCGGTAGAGCGGATCGAGTCGACATTCCAGCTGATCACTGGAACAGCGGTGCGGCGGAATGGTTACGCCGATCCCGGCTAAAACGACATCAGTCAGACGCATGGTGATTCATGGGGAAGAAACAATCTGAACTCGGACTCGCAGGATAAACGCTTGCACCGACGGGTCCCAGCGGATGGCAGCATCGCGACCGCACGATCTACTCAAGGGTTTATCCTATCGACGCTGGTGGCGGGTGATTGCTACAGTCAGGGCGTTTCAAATCCTACTGTCGGCGAATCAAATCGTTTTGGCCAAATCGTTTTGGCTGGAACCAACGCGTTTTTATCGCGACACCGTCTCTCGAGTCTAAAACTTTCACCGTGATCCTTACCCTCGAGCACGACGCGACCGACCAACAGATCGACCATGTGCTCAAGCGCGTCACGGCACTCGGTCTTCAGCCCCATTTGAGCCGCGGCACGTTTCGAACCATTATCGGCTTGATCGGCGACGAATCGGTGGCCAACGAGGGTCAGCTGCGATCGATTCCCGGAGTGGCAAGCGTCGTACCGGTCTTGCCCGCCTACAAGCTGGCCTCCCGCGAAGCACACCCCGAGTCGAGCATCATCGACGTTTCCGGTGTGTCGATCGGTGGTGGTCATTTGGCGATGATCGCAGGACCTTGCAGTGTCGAAGATCGTGATCGAATGCGACGTATTGCCGAATCCGTCGTCAACTCAGGTGCCAATTGTTTTCGCGGCGGGGCCTACAAGCCGCGGACCAGCCCCTACGCTTTCCAAGGACTTGGCGAAGAGGGATTGGAGATTCTGCGTGACGTCGGCAACGAATTTGGCGTGCCCGTCGTCACCGAGGTGACCGATCCGAGAACGGTTTCACTGGTCGCCCAGTATGCGGACATGTTGCAAGTCGGCGCACGAAACATGCAAAACTTCGTGCTTCTGACTGAAGTGGGAAAATGCTCTCGCCCCGTTTTGCTCAAACGAGGCATGTCCGCAACCATCAACGATCTGCTGATGAGTGCCGAATACGTGCTTTCGCAAGGCAATCCCAACGTGGTGCTGTGCGAGCGAGGCATCAAGAGTTTTGATCCCTCCACACGCAACTGCTTCGACGTGGCGGCGGTTCCGGCCGTTCAAAAGCTGACCCATTTGCCAATCGTGGTTGATCCCTCCCACGCGACAGGCCGGCCCGATTTGATTCCGCCATGCGCGATGGCAGGCCTGGCCGCGGGCGCCGACGGCGTGCACATCGAAGTTCATGATTGCCCCGAAGAAGCCAAAAGTGATGGCCCTCAGGCACTTCTGCCCACTCAGTACGACGACACAATGAAACGCCTGCGTCAAATCGCGGACGTTATCGAAAAATCCATTTCACCGCTGCCTCGCCTGGCGAGCAGTTCACCCGCACCCCCGGCCGAGGTTTTGGCGTGAGCCGACAAACACTGATTGCAGGCAATTGGAAAATGAACACGCGCGGCGAGTCCGCCACGGCGCTCGCGGCGGGCGTCGTCGCAGCCGTTGGCGAAGCACCCACAGTCGAAGTCGTGCTGTGTCCACCGTCGGTTTATCTTTCAAGCGTCGCCGAAGCGACGGCGGGCACACCGGTTGAAGTTGGTGGCCAGAATCTTTACGCCGCCGACGATGGCGCGTTCACCGGTGAAGTTAACGCAGCAATGCTCAACGATGTCGGTTGCCGTTTTGTCATTCTCGGACACAGTGAACGTCGGCAACTCATGGGTGAAACCGACGCAACCGTTTCACAAAAACTTCATGCGGCATTGGCCGGAAACTTGGTGCCAATCGTCTGCGTTGGCGAAACGCTCGAGCAAAGAGAGGCCGGCGACACTCATAAAGTCGTGGCGGAGCAAATCCAAGGTTCGTTGCAAGGTCTCGATGAGGTAAGGGCTGCGGGCGTCGTCATCGCTTATGAACCCGTCTGGGCGATTGGCACCGGAAAGACAGCAACCAAAGAACAAGCTGAGGAGGTTCATGCGTTGATTCGCAAGCTGCTTTCGGACATGTTCACCACTGAGATCGCAAATCAAATACGAATTCAATACGGCGGCAGCGTCAAACCCGGCAATGCATCCGAACTGTTGGCTCAACCCAATATTGACGGCGCATTGGTCGGTGGGGCGAGCCTCAAAGTCGAGGATTTTGTTGCCATCGTCAAAGCGGGATCGTGATACAAATGAAAAGCCAGACAGGCGCACCCGTGTTCGACGTGACAACTAACCCGACGCAAAACACAAAACGATCAAACAACCCCGCCCGCGATGAGAGGTCGTGCCGTTTTCGACTGAACCCACCCCGCAAGGAGGTCGTGCCGTTTTTAAGTGGTCTCAGTAAAGACGTTTACGGCAACCACCCCTCCCGAGCGCAGCTCATGGGAGGGGTCGAGCGAGGCCGTCAAGGCCGAAGCGAGGGGGAGGGTGAGACGCAAAACCTCCCGCAAAAACTCGCCGGAGGCTCGTTTTTGACCCCTCCCGCGAATCGCGGGAGGGGTACGCACGCAGTTGTCACGCCAAAACTTAAAAACGACGCGACCTCCCCCAAACTTCGTTTGAGAGAGGTTTGCAAAACCGCACGACGTCATGAGCGGGAGGGGTCAGAAATGAGCGTCCCGCGAAATTTCGGGGGAGGGCAATTCACTCTCGAATTGCCGTCGCAACAACAACAACAATCATCCAACCCAAATCTCCTTATTCAACAATAAACGAGACCGAGTTTATGTTCGACATCGTCTCATCTTCCGCACCAACTTGGCTGCCAAGTCTCTTCCCCGTGGCCGACTTGATCAACGGTTTCCTGGGGATCCTGATGGCATTCCTTTCGGTCTTTCTGATCCTGCTGATCCTGATCCAACGTGGAAAAGGAGGCGGTCTGACCGGTGCCCTGGGAGGTCCCGGCGGCCAAAGTGCGTTTGGCAGCAAAGCGGGCGACACATTCACGGTCATCACTGTGGTCGTCGCATCGATTTGGGGTTTGATCTGCGCAATTGCCATGTGGAAAAATAATCCCTCCGCGGGAACGCTCGCCGACATGCCTGAAGCGACGTTGTCAGCCGGTCCAGGAATCAGTGACGAAGACCTGCAAGACATCACCAGCGGTTTAGTGGTCCCAGATGGCAAAACTGATCCGCTCGATTTGGATGCCGCGTTGCCGGACGCATCAGACGATAGCCAGTCCAGCGACTCCGAATCCGATGTTGCCGATTCAGCAGGCGATTCAGACGACGAAATGGAGCTTGCACCAGCAAGCTCGGATGAATCCGTTGAGCCAGAAATGGAATCACCCGCGGACAATGCCCCTAGCGAAAAATCAGCCGACACTGAATCAAACACTCCCGAAACAAGCGAGCCCGATTCACTAACCGCTGAAGACACAACGACGCCCCAACCAGGCGGCGATTCATCCACGGCTGCGTCATCCAGCAACGAAACGCCCAGCGACGCCAAAACACCAAAACCGTGACCAAAGTCGGCAATCAATCTCGATTGCAAAGCATGACGGGACAGGGTCGGGGCCACGCTGAATGCGGGTCCGGTCACTGCGTTGCTGAGATTCGCAGCGTCAACCATCGCGGCTTGAAAGTGATCGTGCGAGGTGGCGAGCGCTTGGCCGGGATCGAATCAAGAATCGAAAAACGCATTCGAAGTCGGATTTTGCGAGGCACCGTTACCGTTCAAATCCAGTGCAATCCGAATCGAGACAACCCGGACGATCTATTCGATGTCTCGTTGCTGGAACAGCTGACAACGACACTGGACAAAGTCGCGAAGTCAACCGGTGTGAATGCCACAATTGACCTGGCCACGTTGGCGACTCATCCCGAAATCGCCGTGCGAAACGGGTCAACGGCCAATGCGACCGAATTGGCCGACCTCGCAATGCAGGCGGTGGATTTGGCGCTCGATCGATTCGTTGTGATGCGACATCAAGAAGCGGCTCATATGACCGTCGCATTGCATGACGATGTCGCTGAGATCCGTCAACGTTTGTCAACGATCACAAAGCTCGCGCCGTCGGTCGTGCATCGTCACGAGGAACGCCTGCGAACCAAAATCGAAGCGACGCTCAATCGTCACGATATCGAATCAATCGACCAAATCGATGTCTTACGAGAAGTGCAAATTTTTGCTGATCGCAGCGACATCAGCGAAGAGATCACGCGTCTGAGTGGTCATCTGGATATGTTTGTTGGCATCCTAAATGGCTCGCCAGAGGTCTCGTCAGCGCAGTCGAGATCACGTGACGCCTTGGGGCGTAAGCTAGACTTTGTGGTGCAAGAGATGTTTCGAGAAACGAACACGATCGGCAGTAAAGCCGGCGATGGCGAAATCGCAGCCGAGGTCGTCGAGATCAAATGCGCCAGCGAACGAATTCGTGAATTGGTACAGAACCTTGAATAGCGTTGGTGGCAATCATCCGGGGCGACTGGTCATCATTTCGGGACCGTCGGGCGCCGGAAAGAGCACTGTCGTTCGGCGATTGCTCAAGGAGTGCCCGCTGCCACTGACCTTGTCCATTTCGGCGACGACACGGTCCCCACGCCCGGAAGAGCGTGATGGCGAAGACTATTTCTTCATGGACGATGCAGAGTTCAACGCTCGACGCGACGCTGGCGACTTCTTGGAATGCAAGCAAGTCTTTCAGCTGGGGCATTGGTATGGCACCCTGGCCGACCAAGTTGCCACTGGCCTAAATGCGGGCCACTGGGTAATTTTAGAGATCGATGTGCAGGGGGCTATGGTGGTGCTAGATGACGACCGGTACCGGCCCCTAACGATTTTTGTGCACCCCGGGGGGATGGACGAGCTCGAGCGTCGGTTGCGAAGCCGCGGGACGGAATCCGAGATTGCCATCACGTCTCGTTTGGAGACGGCGGCGGCGGAGATGCGTTTGTTAAGCAAATACCAATACGAAATCATCAACGATTCGGTCGACGCTGCCGTGGCCGAAATTTGTCAGATCCTGAAAGACCAAGAGGTAAGCCGACGCTGCTCGGACAATAAACATGCTTGAAGAACTCAAAGAAGAAGAAATCGTGAACAAGGTCGGCGGTCGATTCAAATTGAGCACGCTGATTCAGAAACGACTGGTCCAGCTCAATCAAGGCAGTCGCGCACTGGTCAACATCGACACACACGACAAAATGTCGATCGTGTTACAGGAGATCGTGCAGAACAAGATCTTCCTCAACATGGATAACGAAGTCGAAACCACTGAGGACTTGAGCGCCCTGGTCGCAGCCGCTGAGGCACCGGATTTGGAAGCAGCCGATCTTTGAGAAACCGTGTTGACGGCATCGCGGGACTTTCAAGAGCAGCATTTGGTCCTACTAGTGATCGAACTCGTGCGGCGATGGAAGACTAGGACAGCGCATCATCCGATGACGCGACTGTCTCACCGATTTTGGTTCACTCCGCTCGCTAACTTCGGCCCATTCCGATCGGAAATGCTGGTGAACCCTCCCGGCGAAGCGGTCGTCCGGATTTGCGAACCTCTCCCAAACGAAGTTTGGGGGAGGTCGAGTCGAGCATCAGCAAGACTCGGGAGGGGGCATGATCGTCAAGTTTGGGGCAACCAACTCGGTAACTCCGGTCCATTCCGATCGGAAACGCTGGTGAACCCTTCCGGCGAAGCGATCGTCCGGTTTTGCGAACCTCTCCCAAACGAAGAGGTCGTGCCGTTTTTAAGTCTCTCAGAGGCAAGCGTTTACAGCACCCTCCCAGCGCAGCTGGGAGGGTCGAAATCGAGCATTAAGCGAGATTTCGGGGAGGGCCCCTGCGTGACGCACAGAGGTCCTAACGCGCAACGATTACCCCTCCCCGACGAGGCTTCGCCCGTCGACCCTGCCCCAAACAAGTTTGGGGAGGGTTCAACAACGCAAGTCTCCACAAATGCGGCACTTAAAAGCGACACGACCTCCGAAGTTTGGGGGAGGTCGAGTCGAGCGTCAGCAAGACTCGGGAGGGGGCATGATCGTCAAGCGGCTTTATTGCCCGATTTAGCGCTTACTACCCTACCCCGCAAGTCTCGCAGAACGCTCGACTTGCGACCCTCCCCGCGCTGCGGGGTGGGTTCAGTCGAAAACCACACGACGTCCGAAGCGGGGAGGGTCGAAACCGGTCCACCGGCGAGGATTCAATCACTGACGGCACTCGCGCGATGAACCGGTCACGAATCCTGCTTGGTGTCGGCGGTGGCATTGCTGCTTACAAAGCTGCTGACTTATGCAGCAAACTCGCCCAAGCTGACTACGACGTGCAGGTCGTCATGACGGCATCCGCTCTCGAGTTTATCGGGGCTTCAACCTTTGCCGCACTCTCAGGGCGAACGCCCGCAACCAAGCGTTTCGATGAACAATTTCCCCTGGGCAGCCACATCGAATTAGCCCGTGACAGGGACGCATTTGTGATCGCACCCGCGACGGCCAACCTGTTATCGAAGTTGGCACATGGTACGGCTGACGATCTGTTGTCCACGACTTACTTGCAATGCACTGCCCCGACGCTAATTGCACCCGCGATGAGCGACGCGATGTGGCGACAGCCTTCGGTGCAACGCAACGTGACCACCTTAAAACAAGATGGTTGTCACTTGATTGGACCAGAGAAAGGATGGCTTTCCTGCCGGAAAGAAGGCATGGGACGAATGAGCGACCCTGCCACAATCGTTTCACGCGTGCAAACTATCATCGATTCAATTCCCGCCAAATCGTAGATCGACTTTCATGACCGCATATGTTTTTGGGCACCGCAACCCTGACACCGATGCGATTTGCAGCGCGATCTCGTACGCCGATTTTCTCAAACGGACGACGCGGCCCGATGCGGTCGCAGCATGTTGCGGAGCCGCCAATGAACGCACCGAGTTTGCACTACGCAAAGCCAACCTGACATTGCCACGTATCATCATGGACGTGCGTCCTGAACTGGAAGACGTCTGCAAACGCGAAGTCGTAACGGCTTGCCTGGGCGACGTTTTTTATGATGTCTATCGCCGTATGAACGAGCATTCACTGCGATCGATTCCGGTCCTGGATGCTGACAATCGGGTCGCAGGATTGGTCACATTACTGGACCTTCTGGAACTAGTGTTTCAAGGCGGCGTTGATCCACGTCGGTCGCGAGAGCTAAGGACAAATCTAAATAAGATCGTCTCTGTGCTTGGTGGCACATTTCAACATGAAAACGAAGGCGACATTGATGAGAATCTGATCGTTACCGTCGGTGCCATGAGCGCGGGCGGATTCACCGAACGGATGCGGCAATTTCCTGCTGATCGTTTGCTGGTCGTTTCAGGCGATCGTCCCACGATCCAGTTGCCAGCTTTGGAAATGGGTGTCCGCGCGCTCGTGGTTACGGGTGGCTTCAGCTTGTCGAGCGGATTACTGGAATTGGCACGCGGACGCGGTGTGTCGATTATCAACAGTCCTTTCGATACCGCCACGACGACGATGCGCATCAAATCAGCGCAACTGATTGACGACGTGGTCGAGCGTGACTTCCTCTCACTATCGGCCAAGCTGCCCGTGGCAGACGCGCGGGCTCAAATCATTCGATCACCGCAAACGATTTTCCCTGTCCTTGATAACGAACGCTTGATTGGTGTGATCAGCAAGACGGACTTGGTTAATCCGCCCCAGCCGCAACTCGTGCTCGTCGACCACAACGAACTTTCGCAAGCGGTTGAAGGTGCCGAAGACGCTGAAATCATCGAGGTCCTCGATCACCATCGTTTGGGCGGATCACTCAAATCGACCGGGCCGATCAAATTCATGATGGATCCGGTTGGATCGACGTGCACGTTGGTCGCCCGCAAGTTTCGCGAAGCGGGGCTCGAGCCCGATGCGGGCATCGCGTTGTGCATGGCCTCGGGCATCATCAGCGACACGTTGTTTCTGCGTTCACCGACAACGACTGATGTCGATCGCGACATCTTGAAATGGCTTCAGGACTATTGCGATGTTGACCTCAAGACGTTTGCAACCGAGTTCTTCCAGGTGGGCTCGGCGCTGCGTTCTCGAACACCCGATCGCGTGGTCCGAGAAGACTGTAAGCAATTCGAAGAATCCGGCAGACGATTTTCAATCTCACAGATCGAAGAGATCGGTCTTGATCTGTTCTGGGAACGTCAGACCGAACTGACCGACGCGTTGCGTGGTCTCGCCAAGGAAGACAATTTGGATTTCTCGGCGCTATTGGTCACCGACATTAGCACCAATGGAAGCTTGCTACTAATGAGTGACGAGCCCGACGGCTGGGAAGAAATCAACTACCCCGAGCTCGAAAAGAATCTCTACAAACTCGAAAACATCGTCAGCCGCAAAAAACAGCTCCTACCCCTCATCAGCAATCTCCTAGACTCCGCCCCGGCTCCGGTTTGACCGCGACTTCATGCATTTTGATTGACATTGCAAGAGCCGCTTCCCGGCTGGCGTGCACCGTGCGGGCGAAAGGCAACAGGGCATACCAAACCACCATTGCATTGACTTCAAAACCCTTGCTGTATCATGACATCAACGCGTGGTTTGGAATTCTGCGTGCATGTCGCAACTTCAAATTTCAGCGCGAACGTTTTTGTCGACGCACGGCGTAAACCGAGCCAATCGCGCAAATAGCAAACAGCGAAGACGGCTCGGGGATGGCCGTGACGTTAAACGTGAGCGTATAGTCGAATACGCCAGGCGAAGTCTGCTGAAGCCAGAATGAGTGAGTGCCTTCGTTGAGCTCACTCAAACCAGTCGTTGCAAGAAGGATTTCGTCATTTGTACTGCTAAACAAAACTGAGTCATCAATATCCGCACCCGACTGTCCAGCGAATCCCGCTCCCTGTCGATATCCAAAAAACGCCCGGTCTGCACTAGGTGCACCGCCAAGGGTGTAGGAATCGACTGTCAGCGAGTCAATCGTCTGACCCGCACTCAGTGTGATGCTGAAATAGTCCGCGTCGCTGCCTCCGACAGCACCAGTATTTCCGTTGGAGCCAACGTTGCCCGAAATGGAATTCATGCCAGGAACAAGGAGCAGGCCGGTGAGATCCGTCGGCGTGGCGCCTGTGCCTGACAAATCACCCATGCCAGGTTCGCTGTAAATCACCGCCCCGTACGACGAGGTTTTTGCGACCAACCCGAACGCGAGTGACATCAACAATACATAGGACCGAAGCTGGAGAATATTCGAACGCATCCGTTTGACCGGGGTATGAGTTTGTTTAGCGAATAAAAAATCCGAAATCAGTTTCATCCAGGGCAATAGTCAAAACGCGAAACGATCCGCTGCGTTTGAGGCACAAATCTGAAAAACCGGGTGAACAAGTTAGCTCTTCGATTCCCAGAGGATGCCTCCTCCTCACCGAGAAATTGTCGAAAGTTGCGTTCTTGGGTGACTGAAAAAGTCGGTGCATCGACTAGCCAAGGGCCTTTCTCGCAAGTGGGTCTCCGCGAGGTTATCCCTTTCCGATGCATCATTTGAGAAAAAGTGATTAGTCCGATCACGGTG